>NZ_JACJDS010000020.1:0-88523 GCF_014163635.1 Pseudoalteromonas sp. SR44-8 | reverse complement strand
ATAAATACAGTGATAACAAGGCGTAAATTTTGACATGTAGTTGTTCTACTTGAAAAAATTATAACGCAGTTAGCGCTTTATTTAGCTCGCTAGAATGGTTAAATATTTAAGTCGATTGGTATAACTAGGAGCTTGGGTGTATTCGAAGCTTGTCGCTCAAAGCCAGTGACGTTTTACCTAACTTCCTAACCTATCAATGTAAGTATCTTTTCATACCCAGCCACAGCCCATACAATAAACAACACTATCAGTGCTAATGTTACAGCCGCTGAAGCGATATCTTTCGCACGCCCTGATAGCACGTGGTATTCAACACCTACTCGATCTGTTAATGCTTCAATTGCTGAGTTTAGCAACTCAACAATCAACAATAACAAAAAGCTGATTACAAGAAGTGCCCAGTGCTGCAATGATTGTGCTAGCCAAAATGATAACGGCAATAATACTAGCCCTAGCGCAAGCTCAGTGCGAAAGGCCGATTCTTCCTTAAATGCAGCTTTAAAACCTTTAATTGAGCACTTGGTTGCTTTAAAAATGCGCCCAATCCCTATGCCGTTGGGTTTGTTTACTAAATTAATTTCTGGTTTAGTCATTTTATGATCTTTAGCGTATAGCTTTTGCTTATCGGGTGATGGGCCAAACACATTACCTTAATCCATGCCTTGAGTTAATAACTGCCAGGCTGTCGCCATATACTGGGTATATGCTTGCTCTGCCTGCGCATCAACTTCGACAAATTGCGGTGGTGTTGTCGGTAAAAGCTGAGTTTTATCCCGCTCATTGACCCTATAATACTCATAAAGTGCCGATAAATCACCACGCCAAAGCTGCTCATTGTGACGTATTGTTTGAAAACCAAATACCCTTCGATCTGGCGCTGCATTAAATAATGATTGTCCCATGCTATAAAACTGAGTATTTGCTGGCGCAATTAAATCTAATAATGTTGGAGCGATATCCATATGGCTTGCCACTTGTTGTGCTGGCACTAAATCTGCGCTAACACCTTTGCCATAAATCACTATCGGCACATGGGTTAACTCATATAAATTTGGACGCTTGTGAAAGTTACGACGACTATAATGATCCCCTGTAATGACAAATAATGCATCTGGATAGCGTTGCTCCATCTTAGCCACAAACTCACCCAGCATTTTATCTGCATACCACAAGTGCCCTAATACATACGGATCTAATAACTCCCCTTCTAATCTATTTATCTCTGCAGGGTAATCTGCAGCCGACTTATAAGGGTAGTTATATTTGTCTAAATCGAGATTAAACGGGCCATGATAACTACCAGAGAGAATCACATTAAAACTTTTCTGTGTGGTTTTTTCTGCCACTAAATCAAATAACTGACCATCATCAATGCCCCAGACTCCTGCACTACCTTTACCGCCAGCATCGGTAGCTGAATAGACCTTATCAGCACCTTGAGATAGAACGTACTCACCGACATTCTGCCATGATAATAAACCACCATAAAAAAACTGGCTGGTGTACCCTAAATGCTCTAATTGATTAAATAACGATAACTTGCTGCTTGGTTTTTGTGGCCCAATCAAACTCATATTAACCCCTGCATAAGGGATCCCAGATACAATACTGGATAGCGAATTCATAGTACTGCTAGCTGCAGGTAAAACGTTATCTAGGTAAATACCTTTACTAGCTAGATTTTTTAACTGATTGGTTAAATTAAGCGAAGCATACTTCTGTTGTAACGGCCAAGAATCATAGCTTTCCATAACAATCACGAACACGTGTGACGGTGCAGCTAACAAAGGTGCTGTAGTATATTGACTCAATGCGTTTAAAGGTAAGACATCAAGCACTGAGTTATGATTTAAATATGGATTTTCGCCGTCTACGCCATGACTTTGTAGATCGTTGTAATCTTTAATGGCATATAAAAAGCTGCGAAATGGATTGATCACTAAATTATTAATAAATGGGTCCGGCGTTACCGCAGACCACTTCCGTGAAGCCGGACGTGACTCAAAAGAACCTCGAATAGCACAGATAAATAACACCACTATGATGCTAATTAACAACGTACGCTTCCATTTACAGTCAGTAAAAATGCGCTGTAAAAAGCTATTCGACTGCTTATCAACGCGATGACATAACTTAAATGCAACCACTAACAGTGTAAATAACCCCAGTAAACTTCCCCATGGCCGATATTGTTCAATCACGGTTAAAGCAATTGCTTGCTGATCATCGTGCAACCCTTCAAACATAAAATAATTGAATTGACTGCCGTACTCTGAAATATACGTAATACTAGTTATACAGAGTAAAATAGCGACTACAAAAAAGAGTTTACCTGTAAAGTTACGCACCATTCTTACCCAATGACCTAAGCGCATCGGCTGTAAAATACAATTTAATAAAAAGGGGATGCTAAAACACACACCACTGGCTGCTGAGTCAAAAGCAAATCCTGTTTCTAAGGTGTTTAAAATGACATCAAGATCTATTGGTGCAGTGATTCGGTCATGAAAGTAGACTAAAAAGAAAATCCGAAAGCTCATAAACAATAAAACACCCGCTAGCCATAATGTAGCGATGCGCCAACTTTCGTTAACAAATGAAAACCAACGGCTTGAGCCTGCAAGTGATGAAGCTAACACTATACTGTCCTTAAAGTAGTATGTTCCCAGGGTGGGAATATTACCGATTTAAGTTACAGTAACAATATTTTTTTTGTAATTATTTGTAATAAATATTTAATAAAAAAACAGTAACAAGAAATTAACTAGCCATCTAGATTATGTCGATTGTTAGCATTAATACGCTATTGTTTATTGGTATGACTACAATTGCCAACTTGGCTTACTTGCTGATCTGTTTGATAGGTTTTATTGATTAAGCGTAATTTAAGAGCAAGCAAGGTATGCATCGCACTTTTTAATCCCACTTTATTGCTTAGCCAATAAGGAATTGCACCACCAGGGTTGGCGTATATTTCATATGTTATGGTTAACAATGATTGCCCTTCACTGCTATGCTGGGTTAATAACCAATGTGCTTTTAGATCTGTGATACGGATCACAGCTTGGCGCTTTGCAAGCTCCCCTGTTTTTGCTGCAATCGTTAACTTCGTCTGAGTGTCGTTCAGTTGTTGGTAGCATGAGTAACTCACCATATCGCGATCAGCGAGCGGCCACGGCGAGTCAAACTCGGTATGTACAATAGTTTCTGAGGGGCTTACTCGTTCCAACACTTTCACATGGGTAACATTATCAATCCATAACGGCGCGCTGTCAGTATCACTTAGCAATGTCATAAAGTCATTGGCCGTGACGCCTTCAACAGTGATCTCTGCCTGCACTTCAAAAATACCATTGTCATGTTTTTTGTAGTACACACTTGCACCATCACGCTGTTTCCAGAGTTGCCAATGCTGAACATCACTGATCGCATCAGCACTAAAGAGCAGAATTAGTAATAATACCCGCCGTACCATGTGTATTCCCTATGTACTGGCTTAAAGGCGATTACTGCCAGTAAGGTGATATTTTATATGAAGCTAAGCGGCTTTGTTCCATTGCGTCGACCAAGAATTCAGACTTTCTTTCAAGCCAGCTTTGAATTTTTGCCAGCTCTTCATCATCTTGTCCTGCACATAACTGCTTTAGATACTCAAGCGTGCTGAGCTCGTACATGCCGTGTGAAATATCTAACCATGGAATACGAAACTCACTGCGTTCATCTTTTTCAAATAACGAACCTAAACAGTTACCACTGAGTAAGCTGTTTTCTAAACGCATGCGTAAATCCAAGTAATCCTTAACTGTCAGTGTTTTTTGTTCTGGAAGTAATTGATGAAGGTCTTGCCAATCTTTTTCAAATAATCGATTAGCAATCTCAGCGACTGGTTTTTCAGCTGCTTGAAACTGTACTTGTCCCCAACTTTTACGCCATTGCTTATCCACCAGCCAGGTGGTTAAAGATAATAATAAGCGGTTATAGCGAGCGCTATGAAACAACCGATTAATATCATCAATACTTGGCTGTAGCTCTTTTAAGTCATTAATAACTTGCGTTAACTCAGGTGCACTGTTGATTTTTTTATAGTATGCGTGGCGCTTAGAAGTATATGTTTTTAGTTGAATCGCGTTTTCAACCCATGCTAACTCACTTAACAGCCATTTTAGCTCGGTGCGTAATAGCTCGGTGGTGCTTTTATCAACAATATCGTCAAACAACCAGAACGTATGACGGATTAAACTAATACCATCGGTCACTCGTTTCAGAGTTTTTAAACTCGGTTTATCGAAATAACACTGTTCATGTTTTTGTACAAAACGAATACCAAAGCCAATTGCGGCTACAAGTGCTTGCTCTTGTGTTGCATATTTAGGTAACGATACAAAGCCAATTGATTTACTTGGCTTAAGTGGTTTTTCATCCGCAAGGCGATAACCACGAGCCGCTTTAGAATATAACCCTAAACGAATATTACTTTGACTCACTAACTTATCAGCTAAAGCAAATAATTCATCGCGGCTGCCTTCAACCAGTTCAATTTCAAGCTCACAAATTGGCTCCATCAAACCCGATGCAGATACTTCGCCTTTATCTAACACTACCTCAATTTTAGCGCCACTGTCGGTTTCAATAAGCCAAGTACGACGAATAAAGTTAGTACTAAAAATAGGATAAAGATTAGCGGAAATTGCACTTATTTGCATACCATGCGGCCAAATACTGGCATCAAATGCAGTTATATTTGGTCGGCTACTTTCCAGCGGTAAATTATATTCAGGTCGTTGATGCAACCCGCCCATAACTTCTCCAGCAAGCTTGATAGTTTGCTCACATTGATTATCAGCACAGCGGGTACGAAAACCGATATCGAGCGCTCTTAATTCACGGCTTGGCGTGTCAAAATAAGCATTTTGTAAACTACGCGAAGGTTTATTAGTAACCGTTTTTGCAAATTGAGTAATTAACGCGGGGATCAGTGGGATTACGGCGTCTGACACCAAAAACTTCAGTTCTATCTCAGTATCCATTAGGCTTGAGGATTACCTTTAAAATAAATAAGAGCTCAAAATAAACAAAGCTGCTCAACATTGCAAATTTTTTAGCTTATTTGAATCATGAAACAGCAGCCATGATTACAATATCAGTCTTGCTATTAGGGCGCTAAATCCATACTATCTCAATACTTAACTATGAATAATACGATTGCTGTCCCACAGACGGTTACATTAACAGGGTAGATTGATGTTTAAACATTCTTTATTAGCTTTGCTATTCGCGGCGGCCGCATTTATGAGTCACGCAGAAGAAAGCAATTCAGCTAGCGATGCAAACACCGCTTATATAGTCGATAATCTTTATACATTTATGCACTCTGGCGCGAGTAAAAATTACCGCATTGTTGGCTCTGTTGATGCTGGTACAAAATTAACCCAGCTATCTGCTGAAGAAAATGGCTTTGTTAAAGTTATTGATGATAAAGAACGAGAAGGCTGGGTAGAAGCTAAATTTGTTTCTAAAACTCCTGGTATTCACCAACAATATCGCACGCTCAGTGCTGAAATGGCATCAATGCAAGAGCAACTTCGTCAAGCACAAATTGAATTGCCGCAGCTGCAAGAGCAAAGCCAAACTTTAACTGACCAAAATAGTGCTCTATCAGAGCAGATTACTAAATTAAAAAGTACCTTAGAAGTTGAACGCACTGAAAAACAACAAGCCGGTGCAAAAGAAAAACGTCAGCTACTAACTTATGGCGGAGCAATTGCCTTCATAGGTCTATTTTTAGGTATTATTTTGACTATCGTATTATCGCGCCGTAAACGTTACGACGGCTGGGCTTAATCGATAACCGCTATATTTGATATTAAAAAAGCACCCTTGGGTGCTTTTTTAATGCGTGGGGTAAACCCGCGCCTACGTATTGGTAGCAGCGAGTTTACCTCGCGACTGTTTATACCTTTACACAAACAAACCTATTTAACCACCGAGGGCACAAAGGCGCTGCGCGCTACACAGAAAAACCAAAGTAAAAAATCACTTATTTCTTCTCTGTGAACTCTGTGTTCTCGGTGGTGAATTAATCACTGACAGAACTTGAATCTATTGCGCGGGGTAAACCCGCGCCTACGCATTGGTAGCTGCGAGTTTACCTCGCGATAAAGCCCATTATTTACCACTGAGGGCACAGAGGCGCTACGCGCTACACAGAGAAACCAAAGTAAAAATCACTTATTTCTTCTCGGTGGTGAATTAATCTCTGAAAGAACTTTAATCTAATTGCGTGGGGTAAACCCGCGCCTACGTATTGGTAGCAGCGAGTTTAAATTTAAGTATCGAGTCTGAGCCCAGTGTCTTGTTTAATTTTTTCGATCACCATATAAGTGTGGTGCGTACCAACTCCCGGTATATCGACTAAATCACCAAGCACTTGACGGTATTCATCCATATCCGAAACCCGAATCTTTAATAGGTAATCATAGCCACCAGCAACCATGTCGCACTCAACAACTTGCTTGATTTTTAAAATATGTTCACGGAACACTTTAAATACCGCAGTATTTGACGTCACTAACGACACTTGCACATGCGCGACTAAGCTTTGATTAAGTTTGGCTTCGCTCAACTTGGCAAAGTAACCTTCGATATAACCTTCTTGTTCAAGCCGTTTTACTCGATCAAGACACGGGCTGGGACTTAAGTTAACCTGCTTTGCGAGGTTAACATTAGAAATTCTGCCGTTTTTTTGCAGAACGTCTAAAATTGCTAAATCGATACGATCGAGCATGCGTAATCTATTCGGACTTGTCATAACAGAATTTTATGCGGATAAGTTTAAAGTATGCCCTGTAAATTATCGTAAAACGCTAAATTTAACCAGCATATTCTGCTGGATTTTAATTAGAATGCACGCATTACGTACATAAAAATCGGGCAGCGAAATTTTTTAGCTGCAAGACTCCATACACCAGAGGGTTGCTTATGTTATTTGACGGCGATTTGACAACAACGTGTCCAATCAGACAAAAAATCCGTGACTTTTATCGCATTGACGAAAATGCTGTAATTGATCATATTTTACCGCTTGCTGAAGTAGGCGTAAAAGCTCGCAGCCGTGCTTGGGAACGTGCTCGCCAGATAGTTCACACTATTCGTCGCGATCAAGATGGTCAAAGCGGTGTTGATGCACTACTTAATGAGTTCTCACTCTCTAGTGAAGAAGGTGTGGTATTGATGTGCTTAGCTGAAGCATTGCTTCGCGTGCCAGATAAAGCCACTCAAGACACGCTAATTCGCGATAAGTTAGCCAAAGGCGACTGGAGCTCTCACTTAGGCAGCAGCGACTCACTATTCGTTAATGCGTCATCTTGGGGTCTATTAGTGACCGGTAAAATGGTTAACTACACTGATAAAACCAAAGAACAGCAGTTTGGTGTACTGAAAAAAACCATTGGTCGTTTAGGCGAGCCGGTTATTCGTAAGTCAGTAAACTTTGCCATGAAGATCATGGGTAAGCAGTTTGTTATGGGTCGTACAATTAACGAAGCCATCGAACGCGCTGCAGAAAAAGAGCAAAAAGGCTATGTATATTCATACGATATGCTTGGCGAAGGCGCTCGCACCATGAAAGATGCACAGCGTTACTTTAATAGCTATATGAATGCGATTCATGCTATTGGTAAAGCGGCAAATGGCCGTGGCCCAATTAAGAGCCCTGGTATTTCAGTGAAACTGTCTGCGATCCATCCTCGTTATGAGTTCACTCATAAAGAACGTGTCATGAACGAAATTGTGCCTAAGCTTAAAGAGCTGGCCATGGCAGCTAAAAGCTACGATATTGGCTTTACTGTTGATGCTGAAGAAGCTGATCGCCTTGATATTTCACTTGATGTAATCGAAGCAGTATTTAGTGATGATGACCTAGCTGGTTGGCATGGTTTTGGTTTAGCTGTGCAAGCGTATCAAAAACGCGCAATTTTTGTGATTGAATGGTTAACTGAGCTTGCCAGCCGTGTTGGTCGTAAAATGATGGTGCGTTTAGTTAAAGGTGCCTACTGGGATACCGAAATCAAAACCACACAACAAGATGGTTTAGAGCACTTCCCAGTATTTACTCGTAAGGCAACAACCGACGTATCTTACAAAGCATGTGCTATCAAAATGCTAGAAGCACGTGATGTACTTTATCCACAGTTTGCAACCCACAATGCCTACACTGCGGCAACAATTTTAGAAGTTGCTAAAGGTGATAACCAAGGTTTTGAATTCCAACGCCTGCACGGTATGGGTGAATCATTATTCGACCAAATCGTAACTGAAGAAAAAATTCAGTGTCGTGTTTATGCCCCTGTAGGTCAGCACGAAGATTTATTGGCTTATTTAGTGCGTCGTTTACTTGAAAACGGTGCTAACTCATCGTTTGTTAACGCCATTGTTGATACCACTAAACCTGTTGAATCGTTATTACCGGATCCGGTAGAAACACTGCAAGGTTTGCGTAACAAGTACAACACGCAAATTAAGATGCCAATTGATTTATACGGCGCTGAACGTGCTAACTCAAAAGGTATGGATTTAACCGATATCAATGTGATCACGCCATTCAAGGAAAATCTTGATAACTGGTTTGCAGAGCACCGTATTAGTGAAAGCGATATTCCTGAAGGTTCAATTGCAGTTAAAAACCCTGCCAATCATCAAGAGATTATCGGTCATATCAAGCTACAAAATAGCGATGATATGCTCACTCTACTAAGCAATGCAGAAACCGCCTTTGAGTCGTGGTCACAAACGCCAGTTAAAGAGCGCGCAAACCTATTACGCCGCATTGCTGATATTCTAGAACGTCATCACGACGAACTTGTGGCTATCTGTATCAAAGAAGCCGGCAAAGTAGCACAAGATGGTATTGACGAAGTACGTGAAGCGGTTGATTTTTGTCGCTACTACGCTGCTCGCGCCGAAGAGCTAAGTGAAGATGAGCGTTTTGAAGCCCGTGGTGTGATTTTATGTATCAGCCCATGGAACTTCCCACTAGCAATCTTCTTAGGTCAAGTTGCTGCAGCAATCGTAACTGGTAACACTGTTATTGCAAAGCCAGCTGAACAAACTAGCTATATTGCACTGCGTACTATTGAGCTTATGTTATCTGTTGGTTTACCAGAGCATGTGGTACAGCCTGTTATCGCACGTGGTAGTGAAGTAGGAAAAACCATTGTTCCTGATGAACGCATTCAAGCGGTTATGTTCACAGGCTCTACTGAGACCGGTACCATCATTTCTCAAACACTTGCTGCACGTAATGATCTTCAAGTACCGTTGATTGCCGAAACAGGCGGTCAGAACTGTATGATCGTAGATTCAACAGCACTGCCAGAGCAAGTCGTTGACGATGTGATCAGCTCTGGTTTCCAAAGTGCTGGTCAACGTTGTTCTGCACTGCGTGTATTGTTCATTCAAGAAGATATCGCAGATAGCGTAATTGAAATGATCAAAGGCGCGTTAAAAGAGCTACACATTGGCGATCCATCATTACTATCAACCGATATCGGCCCTGTAATTGATGAAAAAGCCTTGAAGAACTTAAACGAACACGTTGAGTACTTAAAAGGCAACGCAACACTGCATTATGAGTGTGATATTCCAGATAACAGCGAAAACGGAGCGTATTTCTTTGCGCCACGTTTATATGAAATCAAAGATCTATCTGTACTGAAACGTGAAGTATTTGGCCCATGTGTGCATATCATTCGCTTTAAAGGCACAGAACTTGATAACGTGATTGACCAAATAAATAACACTGGGTTTGGTTTAACCATGGGTATCCATTCACGCATCGAAGAGCGTTGTGAATACTTAGCAAAAATGTCGCGTGCCGGGAACGTCTACGTTAACCGTAATATGATTGGCGCGATTGTTGGCGTACAACCGTTTGGTGGTCGTGGTTTATCTGGCACCGGACCTAAAGCAGGTGGCCCTAACTACTTAACTCGTTTAGTTAAAGAAAAAGCATCGCCTGAAAACGTGCAAATGACTAACTTGACGCCAGACGAGCTTGACACTCACCACTATTCAGGTGCTGCTGAGCAAGTCGAGAAGTTAATGGCAAATTCAATGCGCGATGAAAAAATTTGGCGCGCAACACCACTGAACGATCGTGTTTCAGCGGTACGTCAGCTATTAGCTAAAGTTGCCACAGTCGATATTATCGATGAACTAGCCGACGATTTAGCATTAACACTTGCCGATGCACGTGCCCAGCTTAATCGCCTTGAAAAGCACATGCGTAAGTTTACTACTTTGCCGGGGCCAACAGGTGAATCAAACACCCTTCACCTTGAAGCGCGTGGTTGTGTGGTTTGTTATGCAGATAAGAGTACCTCGTTTAACTTCTGGGCTATTTCGATCATCACAGCTCTTGCTGCTGGTAATACCGTGATCACCGTAGCATCTGAGTTATTCTATGACGAAGCGGTAGCCTTTAAAGATAAATTTATCTCAACTGGTATTGCTGAAGGGGTATTCCAAGTAGCTAAGCCGAATCAGTTACAAGCTATTTTGGCGCACCCTCATTTAGCAGGTGCTGTTGTTGCAGCGCGCTCATCGCGCTTAGGTTACTTCAGTCAACAGCTGGCACAACGTAAAGGAGCTATTTTGCCAGTGATCAGTGCTGAGTACTACGACACGCTAATCAAACGCTTAGTAACAGAAAAGACCATAAGTATTGATACAACTGCTTCGGGCGGTAATACATCACTAATGACTTTAGTTGAAGATGACGAGTAGAGTTTAAGTAGATATTAACAAAGGGCGCTAATTAGCGCCCTTTTTACTACTTATCCAGTAAAAAGTTTGCTAGTTTTGTAGTACGTTATTTATTATGAAGTAAATACATTGAAAATTATCCCAATCGATCAGCTTATGCCAGGTATGTTTGTGCATAGCGTAACTAAACAAACTGGTAAAATTAAAATCAAAAACCAAGGTTGGGTAAAAACGCAAGCAGGCGTGCAGCAGCTTATAAAAGCCGGTATCTTAGAAATCGAAATTGATCCTGATAAAACCATCGTTGAACTCACTCCTATAGCCACAACAAACGATATAAAGGTTGAACCGCCTAAACAACGTGATCCTTGGTCTACAACACACAGTGTTGAGCAAGAGATGGACAAAGCATTTAAGCTCTACAGCGAAGCAAAACAACTGCAAAGCAAAGCATTTACCGATATAAAAGCCGGTAACACTATAGATATTGCCCCCTTTAAAGAATTAGCTAGCGGCTTTATTGATTCGGTATTTCGTAATCAAGATGCCCTAGCATGCATCACCCGTATGCGTGAAAAAGACGCCTACCTACTAGAACACTCGATCAACGTCTCGATCTTAATCAGTATTTTTGCCAAACACTTAGGTTTTGAACGAGCGCTTATTGAAGAACTTGCCACCGGTGCGCTGTTACATGATATTGGTAAAATTCAGATACCGGATGACATTCTTAATAAGCCGGGTAAGTTAACCGATCAAGAATATAAAGTGATTCAGGATCATGCGCGCTTTAGTAAAGAAATTTTAGAACTGGCGGGCCTTAAAGGCATTGCTGTCGATATTGCAAGCTTTCATCATGAGCGACTAGATGGCACGGGTTACCCGTTTGGCAAGCGAGCTGATGAAATAAGCCAGTACGTGCGTATGGCATCGATTGTTGATGTCTATGACGCACTTACCGCAGAGCGTGTTTATAAGGCCGGCATGGAGCCAATCAAGGCCTTTAAAATACTCAAAGACGGTTGTCCAGATAGCTTTGATGGCGAGTTACTGACTAAATTTATTCAGTGTATTGGCGTTCATCCAGTTGGCACGTTAGTTAAACTGTCGAGTCAAAAAGTCGGCCTAGTGACCAAAAGCAACCCTAGCAGCCCTCTTAAACCTCAAGTGAAAACTTTTTACAATGCAAAACACGCTCACTACACACAAGTTCAAGATATAGATCTGGCGCACAACCGAACTCAAGATTCGTTAGAATCCGCCATTAAACCAGCGGATTTCAACATTGATTTAATTAGATTTTTCAAAAATTCAATTTTGCCGTAATAATCGCCGAAAACGAAATTGGCCTGCGCGAAGTAGCTATCTAATCTTCACTCGGGCCAATCTTGCAGCGCTTTTAAGCTAAATTCATAATCATCAAAGCTCAGCACCGTTTGCTCTGGAGTGATCTCTAATACTCTTAAGTCCCCAATGCTATCCCCCTCATACAACTCCCGATTATTGAGCTTAACCCAACGTTTATCAGGTGATGATGAGTAAATATGCGCTTGGTATTTAATTTCTGGCATCAATGCCAACAAAGCATCAGGTAGTAACTCAATCGGCTCAGCATAAGATGAATTTTTAGTGCCTTGCGTTACTTGATGAGATTGGGTGCTTTGAGTATCTTCGATAGCGCGAGCAAAGGCATTTTTAAGCGCCGTTGGCACAGTTTCAAGTTCTTCATCGCTTACCGTTGCAACCGGCTTTGATTTCTCACTAGTCGGTTCGCCAAGAGGCTTCCCTAATACTTTGTATTTACTCATATCGATATTGCTAGCGCTATTGTTAATCATTGGCTGCATTTGCACTGCATTAGGATTATATTGCTGCTGAGGCGCTGCATATACTTGCTGATAACCATTAGGTGTTTGCACCAGTATTGGCTGACCTTGCGGATAAGCTGGTGCAGTATTTACTGGCACTTGCACCCACTGATATTGCCCTGTTGCTTGTTGGTATTGCTGAGGTTGAACAAATTGCGGCTGAGACATCGGCTGCGTGCTAGCAACTTGCGCTGGGCTAGTTTGTACTGGATTTGTTTGCACAGGTATCGATTGCTCAGGCTTCACTGTGGCAGGCACAGGTGTTTTGTCACCAACAGGCTCCACTGATTGATCCTGAACACTCGTTACCATTTGTTCAGGGGTATTTAAATGATTTTTTTGTAACCATTTACCAATTGAAAACCCTGCCATCAAGGTCAGTAAAAAAGCAACCAACAAGCCAAGCGAAATCGCAATAAAACGATAACGCTGTAGTTCTTGCTGCTGTTTTAATTGCTCAGCGTTTCTGTCATGTGCTGACGCTTCATCATGTTGTTCTGATTGTTTTAAGGCATCTAATAAATACGACATATATGACCATTAATTAAAGAATGAACGACAAACCAATACCCAGACTGAGCACAGTTAAAAATGCCAACGGATAGAGCCAATTAAACGACGACTGCTGCTCTATGCTAACGGAACTTAATGCACTCGGCGGTAACGCTTCTTGTGCTGAGCGCATTACTATATCACTATCAATCATCGTTAGCTGCTTAGAAAAAGCTCCCATTAAACAGCGTTCACATAATAAATTTACTAAACGCGGAATACCTGCAGTAACTAAGTGAATCGTTTTTAACGCATCATTTGAGAATAGTCCCCGATCACAACCTGCAACATACAAACGATGTTTAACGTAAGCAAAAGTTTGTCCTTCAGTTAACGGTAGTAAATGATAACGAGCAGTGATCCGCTGCGCTAACTGACGCAACTCATTACGCTTTAATAAAGCCTGTAATTCTGGCTGACCAACCAATACTATTTGTAGTAATTTTTTATGATTTGTTTCTATGTTAGTTAATAAACGAAGCTGTTCTAGTACGTCAGGGGCTAAAAGCTGAGCTTCATCAATAATCAAAATAGTGTGGCCACCAGCTTGATGATTTGCTTCAAGATGCTTTTTAATTGCATCAGTTAAGGTTTTTAACGTCGCATTTTGCTCGTCATAAACAATATGAAATTCATCGCAAATACTCGCTAACAGTTCCAATTGTGACAGTGCTGGATTATGGATCAACGCCACTTGTGTGTTTTCAGGTAACTGCTCTTGCAAACTGCGGGTTAAGGTCGTTTTCCCTGTTCCCACCTCACCGGTTAACAATACAAACCCACCGGCTTCACCTAAGCCATAAGTTAAATGCGCCAACGCCTCTTTATGGCGTTCGCTTAAAAATAAGTACTGTGGATTTGGCGCGATTGAAAACGGTTTCTCTGACAAGCCAAAATAGCTTAAATACACCCTAAATTTCCTTACTGATTAAATCACGGCCTATAATGGCAAAAAAACAGCGTAAGTGAAAACCTTGTTAGCGTTTTATTAGCTAAATAACGTAAAATAGTTTGCACAGTTAATATTCAGGGGAAATTATGCAAGTTTATTTGGTCGGTGGAGCAGTTCGTGATGAGCTATTAGGGCGAATCATCAAAGAGCGCGATTATGTGGTGGTCGGTGCAACTCCTGAGCAACTGATCAAACAAGGCTATCAACAAGTTGGTAAAGACTTTCCCGTTTTTTTACACCCAAAAACTAAAGAAGAATACGCACTAGCTCGTACCGAGCGAAAACAAGGCCAAGGTTACACGGGCTTTGTCTGCGAGTTTTCAGCAGATGTTACCTTAGAAGACGACTTACGCCGCCGCGATTTAACCGTTAACGCTATTGCAAAAGCACAAGATGGCAACTTAATTGATCCTTATGGCGGCAAGCAAGATTTAGACAACCGCATTTTGCGCCATGTATCTGACGCATTTAGCGAAGATCCACTACGTATATTACGCGTTGCCCGTTTTGCAGCTCGTTATCATTATCTTGGTTTTACGATTGCCGAAGAAACCCAGCAATTGCTAACACAGATGATCAACCAAGGTGAGTTACAAACACTCACCGCAGAACGCATTTGGCTAGAATGTGAAAAATCATTAACGGATGGCGCATTTGCTGAGTTTTTGAATATTTTAGCGCAGTTAGGCGCGCTTAGTGCAATCAGCCCTGCCTTAGCAGGTAACTGGAGCGATGAGTTATATCAACAACTAAAAAACCGTTACGCTTACGCACAAAGCCAAAATATAACCGATCAGGCATTATTGTTTGCACAAGCCACTGCATCATTGACGCAAGAAGAGATTAAAATTCTCAGTCAAACTATTCGTTTACCAAATGACGTACGCGATTTGGCATTACAACTTAATGCCCACCAAGCAACCTTAAGTAGCCAAACAATCACCGCACAGCAACTACTCCGTTGCTGCAATCAACTCGATTTATGGCGCCGCCCTGAACGGTTCGAGGCAGTTCTTAAAGCCGTTGAGATTAACCAATCAGCATCACTGGCTAATCAAAAATTATTAACAGCAACCAAAGCAGCTAAAGCAATTAACCCGCAGCAATTTATTACGCAAGGCATTAAGGGCGCAGCAATAAAAACCGCGCTAGAACAAGCGCGGTTAGAGATATTGCAGCAGTATTTCAATTAACTAAGCTAGCTACTTTTCATAACGTACTAGACGTAGGTACACAAATGAGGTTTTATCGTGCAAACTGTTAAGGCCTCTGTCAAAGGTGTATACCCAAGCTGAAGTTTTATCGGCAATACCTGAAGTATTTGTCCAATAGTTTTCACTTTTATTACCTAAAAATACAGACTGATTAATACTTGGGGTAACACAGCTGTGCTCTAAAATACTAGCAAGCTCTTTATTATTAGGTACTTGCCAATCTGTATATGCACCTGTTCGGTCATTCACTGCGGCTCTTAGCGCCTCTTGCCAATTTACTTTTACAGCACTATTAATACAGCTGTTGGTGGCAACATCATAACCTTGTCCATAACTACAGGTTTGCCACATTAGCCCGGTTACACTGTCGCTAACGGTGCCATCAACACTAACTGTAAAACGGGTTGCGGGTGTTGTTTCGGTCACACCAGTGTAGCAAGTCTGCACAGCCATCACGGCAGGACTAAGTAGCAGTAAGCCAACTAATAATGATTTCATTGCGATGCTCCTGCAGTTCTAACCAAGCGCACAAAGGCGGTATTACCTTTTGGATAAGCCAGATCATTGCCGTTACTCATATCAAAAACATACGCTTGCGATAAACTGGTACCATCGGCCGAAGTTTGTGAGGTCCAATAAATTAGTCCATCCTCTAATAAGTTGCTATTAGGCGTATTAGGAAAATAATTCTCATCAAGCAATATTGATTGTCCATGCTTGCCATAATTAAGTAGCGTTAATAACTCTGTGTAAGTAGGCACTCGCCAGTTGGTACCACCACAATAATCGAGTGTATTGACGGCATTAATATACACCTGCAAATTACAGTTACTACTACTTGGGCAAGTACTATTCGGTGTCCCTTGTACACTCCCCGTTTGTACGCCATCGCCACTATTTAAATACCATGTGTAGTGATTTTGACCTTCACGCAACGCCGTATTTGGCAAAGTGCCTGTATTAGGGCTTTTTACTTCCCAAATCAAACCCGTTACGTTATCGCGAATACAACTAAAGTTGCTTGCAGAATCACTCAGTTCATCTGCGAACTCATTTAATTTAGTAAAATCAAAAGCCAATTCACCTTTACCGACTTTTTCTATATGTGTAGTTGCGACGCTGTCACGACCCAAAACAGCATCTTGGCGAGGAAAGTCAGGGCTCGTACAGGCTATTTCTTGGGTGTTGTTGTAACATTTATCCATACCGGTATCATTGAGCAAACCAAGCGGTTTTGATTTAACCACGATATTGACGGTGTCTGTATCTGTGCGCCCTTTGCTATCAGTCACGGTTACTTCAAAGGTATGCGTGTTAACCGCTTCGGTCGCTGGTGCAGTAAAAGAGGTAATGCATTGTTGCTGATTATCAAGTATTGCATTGCCAGATATTTGTTGCCAATAGCATTTAAAGGTGTCTGTTACTGTTTCTGAACCTGTAGCATCTAAGGTCACTTTTTCCAGCTCAATAGCACTCTGATCAATACCAGCATTGGCAATAATCACATCGCTGGTTTTATTTAAGGTATGTGAATATTGCGTGCTTGCTTCTCCCCCCTCATCATCGACAACTGTTAACAGCCAAGTGATCTGCGTGTTGGTATCAAGTAACGGATGAGTGAAACTAATTGTTGCATTGCTATTACTATCTACAGCAAGCGTTGGCCCTGCAATTTGTTGCCAGTTATAGCTATTAATTTGGCCATTTTCATCCGGATCAACTGAACTGGCGCCACTTAAGGTAATTGTATCTTTATAATCAGAAGGCAGTGTTTCGGGTGAAGTTTGAGTAACAATAACCTGAGGAAGCTGATTATTTGACTCAATTTCGATCAGTAAGTCATCACTTACTAATTGACCATCTGTGGTTTGATAACTAACACGCAATAATAATTCGCTGTTTGCTTTAATATCGGGGGCGGTAATTGTTTGTAGTGCACCATCAAGGGGGAAACTGTCAATAATTGGTCCACTTACTCGCTGCCACGTAAAAGTACCATCAACAGGCGAACCTTTGGCTTCAATAGTAAATTCACTTTTTTCAATAATGCGCTGATCATCGCCAGCAAAAACGGATGCTGCAACCACGGGATTATCGTTGCCGCCTCCGCCGCCACCGCATGCTGTCAATACAGCTAATAACGGTAAAACTATCAAGGGGGATTTCATGCACTGATTCCTCATTTAAAACTGAAATTACATAGCCTTAATGTTAATAGCCACGCCAATCAATAAATTAAGCAACAACAATGCCAGATACAAAAGAGAGGATGTTATAAATAGCTATCTTGGTGAATACGGACAAATAACTTTGTGCCTATTTTACTATAATCTATCTTATACTCACGGCCATCTAACGCCTGAATAAACAGTAAACGCTTCTCTTCACCAAATACGTCTACACTGCCAACATAGACCATTTCTAAATAGCGTTCTTTAGCTTCACGACGGTTTTTTGGCAACTCTTCTTTGAATGGTTCTAAACCATGTTGAGTTACCTTTATTTTTGGGTGCACTTCAGAATTCACGATCACTAAATCGAGTTTTTTATCTTTATGGATTATGGTATTTCTGCCACTTTTAATAAAAGATCTATCTTGACTCATCGCTTCATCCTACTAACTAACGCCTATTTTCAGGCGTCTTACTCTCTAATTGAGATTCAATAAATACTACTGGGTTATTCCGCCATGCATTTAAGCTGTGGCTAAAATCCCAAATACTTCTATCCAATACACTTGCTGGTAACAGTAAGTCATATCCTGTTAATTGTCGTAGATGTCGCATTCTATTAGCAAACATGGCTATAAGGCCATTAAAACTGCGACCATTCACAGAAGTGTAATGATTATCCTCAACTAACCATTCTGATGGGCAATTGCCATTTTTGCAATGTTTTTGAATTACTTGCATAAATAAATGTCGTTGTTCGATCAATAATTTACCTGCAATTCTTGGTCCTAGTTGTAATAAAAATTCATCGGTGTCGTTAAGTTTGATACCTACAGCATTTAACTCAAGTTGCTCAAGTTCTTGTTCTACTTTAGGAATACCACTGTAATTTAGATTTTCTTGCTTAACACACCAGCAGCCATACTTATGCTGGTAAGTAAGCTCCTTTTCTGTAATAACTAAACTGTAAAATGGCTCTTGGGTTTTTAAAAACCCAACAAAAATGGCAGCCAAACATAAACTCACCAAGAAAATTTCGAAAATGCTAATTTCGTCGGGCCGCAGTAAATTAACTAGCATTATAAATAAAAGCCCAACCGCACCGACAGTGAGAGTTTCGATACCATTGCGCGCACCTTGCGCACGCAATTTCAAAACAGCGTTTTTGCGTTTAACCATAACGATAAAAAACAATATAAAAAGCGTACATAATTATAGCCCAAATTATCAATTTACGTATTTTCATACAACGCGGACATTTGCTCGTTAACTTCATAACTCTCTCACACACCAACATAAAATGGGAACAAAATGAAAAACAACTGAACTTTTACGCCTAACCGACAGATTTATGAGATACGCGGCCGCCAATTCACGCTGTAATTTTGTACACTAGAGGCAATTAATTCTCCGGTATTTTTAACAATGTATGCAAAGCAATCTGGCAAAGCGCTCTTTCCATTTATTATTACTCTACTTTTGGGGCTATGTGTTTATCTTTATTTACCAAGCAGCCAAGGTGAGCAATCTGACTTCACAGTTAATGCAACGCAAGTAACCGCTCACACTGTTGCAAGTGAAGAAAATGCTGTCCTCATTGAGGCTATCGGCAGTGCCCGCGCTAATCAAGCAATTTATATACAAAGCGCACAAAATGATTACGTAACTGACATTTATTTCAAAGACGGTGATTTAGTCAGTAAAGGTCAAAAGCTCGTACAATTACAATCGCAGCAAGAAGAGCTCACTGTTAAAGAGCTGGCAATCAACTTACGCGAAGAAAAACGTCAACTTGAACGCTTAACAGAGCTTTCTCGCTCACAAGCAACTGCAAAGTCATTACTCGAAGAGCAACTTTCTCGCGTTGATGCAACCGAAGCTCAGCTTGAAAACGCCAAAACAAAATTATCTGAAATGACTATTACCGCGCCTTTTTCAGGTATTTTAGGTAAGCGTCAGATCTCAGTAGGTGCGTATGTAAATAACAGCACAATTATTACAAGCTTAGATGATATAAGCATTATTAAAGTCGATTTTAAAGTCCCAGAAAAATACCTTGCGCAATTAAACGTTGGCATGAAAGTAATGACCCAAAATGATGCTTACCCTGAAAAAACCTTCACCGGTAAAGTAACGCACGTTAGTGCTCGGATTGATTCAATCACCCGCAGTGTTGAAGTCACAGCAAGCTTCGCGAATAAAAGTGGTTTATTACGCCCTGGCATGTTGCTCAAGACCGCGTTACAACTTAGCTCGAATCAAGCGATGATGGTGCCAGAGAAAGCGGTGATCCCACAACAAGATAAACATTATGTTTTTCAAATTGAAGACGGAATAGCCACTAAAGTAGAGGTTCACGTTGCAGGTCGTCACAATGGTTGGGTTGCCATTGATGAAGGTATTAGTAATGGGCAACAAATTGTTACTGAAGGAATTATTAAAATTCGCTCAGGCAGCAAAGTTACTGTGAAGGGGTAAACTGTGAAAATTACTGATACCAGTGTCAAACGTCCCGTTTTTGCAATTGTAATTAACCTACTGTTACTAACCTTTGGCTTAGTGGCTTTTTCGATGTTACCGCTGCGCGAATATCCTGATATTGAATCACCCATAGTCAGTGTAAGCACTGAATATACGGGAGCGTCAGCCGAGATCATTGAAACAAAAATTACCCAAGTGCTGGAAAACCGTATTTCCGGTATTGAAGGCATTAAAAGCATTAATTCATCAAGTAGAAATGGCCGCTCAAATATTACCATTGAGTTTAATATCAGCCGTGATATTGATGCCGCATCAAACGATGTCCGTGAACGTGTAGCGCGCGCACTTGATAGTCTACCTGAGCAAGTACGCCCGCCAGAAGTATCTAAATCTAACAGTGATGAAAGCCCTATTGCATGGTTTTTACTCAATAGCGACACAATGGATTCATTGCAACTGTCTGATTATGCACAGCGCTTTATTGTCGACCGTTTAGCTGTGGTAGATGGTGTTTCCAATGTACGTGTTGGTGGTGAACGTAAATATGCCATGAAAATTTGGCTCAACCGCCAAGCAATGGCTGCTCGTGGCATAACCAGTAGTGACATAGAAAACACCCTACGAACTGAAAATGTTGAGCTACCTGCAGGTGAGATAGAATCTATCGACCGTGACTTTACAGTTCGAACAGCGCGTAGTTACAAAGAGCAGCGTGATTTTCAAAACCTAGTAATTAAACGTGGCGACGATGGTTACTTAGTTCGTCTTGGTGAAGTCGCTGATGTAAAATTAGAAGCCGCTGACGATGAAAGCTTATTCCGAGGTAATGGCCGCAATATGGTTGGCCTTGGTATTGTTAAACAAGCTAAAGCGAATACACTTACCGTGGTTGATAATGCCCGTGCTGAACTTGAAAAAATCAAACGCAACCTGCCAGAAGGCACAACTATTCAAGACAGCTACGACTCGTCAATATTCATTAAAGAATCAATTAACGAGGTTTACAGAACCTTGGCTATTTCTATGGCCTTGGTGGTATTAATTATCTTCTTATTTTTAGGGAACATTCGCGCCACCTTGATCCCAGCGGTAACAGTCCCAGTTGCGCTGGTCGGTAGCTTTATGTTCTTATTGGCGATGGGTTACTCAATTAACTTATTGACACTACTGGCGCTGGTGCTAGCAATTGGCTTGGTTGTTGATGACGCGATTGTAATGCTAGAAAACATTCACCGGCGTATCGAACTGGGCGAACCTGCCCTACTAGCCGCTTATCGTGGCGCCCGTGAGGTTGGCTTTGCAATTATTGCCACCACCTTAGTGCTGATCTCGGTGTTTGTCCCCTTGGTATTTATGGATGGCCGTATCGGCGCATTATTTACCGAGTTTGCGATGGCCGTGAGCGCCGCGGTATTCTTCTCAAGCATTACCGCATTAACACTCTCGCCAGCGTTGTGTTCATTAGTACTTAAACCATCCTCAAAAGAGAGTAAATTCAGCCAATGGATGGACCGTATCTTTAGTAAGATTGAGCAAAGTTATAAAAACTCTTTACGCTCAAATATGACGCGTTCAGGTGGTTTAACAATCACCCTACTGCTGGCTGGTTTTGTTAGTTATTTACTGTTCCAACAAATTCCTTCAGAACTTACGCCAAAAGAAGACCGTGGTACTTTCTTTATCATGATGAGTGGCCCTGAAGGGGCAAGTTATGAAAATAACGCCGCCAACATGGCAAAAATTGAAGAACGTTTAATGCCTTATTCCGAAGCGGGCGAACTAAGTCGAGTGCTGGTACGCGTTCCTGGCTGGGGTGGCAGCGGTGGTGTGGCAATTGTTGGTATGGCAGACTGGGATGAACGTAAACGTTCAACTTGGGAAGTAATGGATGAGATCAGTGCAAAAATGACTGAAGTCACCGATGTGCGCGCGTTTGCTATTATGCGCCGTGGTATTGGTGGCGGTGGCTCATCACGGCCCATTGAGTTTGTCCTGCAAGGTAATGATTATGCACAATTAGCTGATTGGCGAGACCGGATCATTGAACGTGCAGAGAAAAACCCAGGACTGGTGCGTATTGACCATGACTACAAAGAAACCTTTCCGCAATTTTTGATCAGTATTGATAAAAACAAAGCGGCGGATTTAGGGATTTCAGTTTCGGATGTTGGCCGCACCCTTGAAACCATGTTAGGTCAACGCCGTGTTACCACATTTATTGACCGTGGTGAAGAGTACGATGTGATCTTAAAAGGCACTAAAGCTGACTTTGCTGATCCTACCGATATATCAAATATTTACTTAAAATCTCGCAGTGATGAACTGGTTCCTCTAGATAGCTTAATTAGCTTAAAAGAAGAAGCCACTGCATCAAGGCTAAATCGTTACAACCGAATGCGTGCTATTACTTTGAGCGCTAACCTCGCCGATGGTTACACCCTTGAAGAAGCGCTTAACTTTTTAAATAAAGTGGCAATGGAAGAAAACGAAATTGATGGCGCCATTGATTATAAAGGTGAATCGCAATTATATTATGAAGGTGCCTCAGCGATGACGTATGTTTTCATTCTAGCGCTTACTGTTACCTTCTTAGTTTTAGCCGCTCAGTTTGAAAGCTTTATGCACCCCTTTGTGATCATGCTCACTGTGCCACTGGGTTTGATGGGCGCAATGTTTGGTTTATGGGTTGCAGGACTAACCATAAACATTTACAGCCAAATAGGCATTGTAATGCTGATTGGTCTTAGTGCTAAGAACGGTATATTGATTGTCGAATTTACCAATCAATTGCGCGATAAAGGCGTAGAGTTTAGTGAAGCTATTTTACAAGCAGCAACCCAAAGATTGCGACCAATTATTATGACCTCTTTGACTACGGTAATGAGTGCGGTGCCACTAGTGCTAGCCTCAGGCCCTGGTGCAGAGAGCCGTATGGTAATTGGTGTAGTGGTGTTTACTGGTGTTATTGTCGCAACCATACTTACGCTATTTGTTGTTCCTGCGGCGTACTATGCGCTGGCTCGCAATACTCAGTCTCCTGAGTTTTTACAACAAAAGCTCAACCAACAAGAAGCTGAAAGGCCGCTAAAAGAGCTTTAATCTCATCGTAGCGTTGCAAACCCATAGCAACGCTACTTTTCACTTCAACACACTTCCCTGCCGTAATTAAATGAAATAATAAACCTCCTTGCTCGTTCTTCTGTTACGCTAGATAATCCGTGTAATTTAACAGCTTTAAGGAACAACTAAATGAGTATAACAAATGAAACTGCAACATTTGGTGGTGGCTGCTTTTGGTGTATTGATGCCGCGTTTAGGCGCGTGAAAGGCGTTTTACAAGTAAGCTCTGGCTATACTGGCGGCGAAACAACTGAGCCTACGTATAAACAAATTTGCACTGGCCTCACCGGCCACGCAGAGGTTGTACAGATTAAGTTTGACAGTAGCCTGATAAGCTATGAAACCTTACTGGCGATGTTTTTTACCCTGCATGATGCCACTCAGCTAAACCGCCAAGGTAATGATATAGGTACCCAATATCGAAGTGTGATTTATTATCATGATAGCGAGCAGCAAGCGCAAACTAATCAATATATTGCAAAATTACAAAGCCAAATACGCGAAGATATCGTCACTGAAGTTAGCCCTGCAACCACTTACTACCCAGCAGAGCAGTATCACCAAGACTACTACAACGAAAACCCTGAGCAACGCTATTGCAGTTTATTGATAGCACCAAAGCTGAAAAAGTTTGAAAAAGACTATAAACAGTTTTTAGTAAACTAAGCAAAGTGCTAAATAAGCATTTTCATCTAAATATAAAAAAGCCCGACAAACAAAAGTGTCGGGCTTTTTTATTTAAGCTAGAACGAGATCAGAACTGGTAACTTGCGCCAACAAAAAATTGTCGCCCTGCAGCATTGTAGCCTAGCAGTTCACCGTTAGCAGCAGCCCTTATACTAGCCGCAAAATATTCTTTATCAGTAATATTTTCAATGCGAGCTTGCAATGATAACTCATCCATTACTTGATAATTTACTGATAAATTAAATACCGTGAAAGAAGCTAACTCTGTATCATAGATTGAAGGACGCGACGAACGATATTGCATTGCTATATTAGCATCAAAATCGCCCCAGCTTTTACCAAGCGCATAATTAAACATTTCAGATGGTCTACGCGGTAAATCCGTATTGGTTGTTTCATCTTTGGCATCTAACAAGCTCAAATTAACATTATGTTGAAAGCCCAAACCTTCAAACTCGGCTGATAATTCAATACCTTGCATAGATACTTTTTCGACATTAGTCGCCATATACTTACTCGTTCCAGCAACTATTTTATTCTCAATTAAGTT
This sequence comes from Pseudoalteromonas sp. SR44-8, assembly GCF_014163635.1. Lineage (NCBI taxonomy): Bacteria > Pseudomonadati > Pseudomonadota > Gammaproteobacteria > Alteromonadales > Pseudoalteromonadaceae > Pseudoalteromonas > Pseudoalteromonas sp. SR44-8. The sequence continues at coordinate 64,167 of NZ_JACJDS010000020.1, read as the reverse complement.
ATCGATCTTATTATCAAAAATAGCAATATCATAACGACCCCATTTAGTATCTAAGGTGATACCAAATTCATTATTAACAGACTCTTCCGGTTTTATATCATTGTTAGGTATATACCATTGACTATCTGTAACAAATGCATTGATCAATGATGGTGCTCTAAAGGCTGTACCATGACTTAAGCGTAGTGTTATGTATTTATTTGCTCGATAGCCTAAGCCTGTTGTGTAAGTATTTGCACGACCATGAAAATCATAATCATCGGTTCTTACTACTGCATTTCCTAACCAAGTATCATCATCATAAAATACGCCAACGAAGAGTGCTGTGTTATCACGCTGTTCTTCAGATGATTTTGCCGAAGAGCCTGATAAGTCTTCATTCAAAAAATTAACACCACCGGTAATATCAACCGTATTAGTTAGTGTATATAAACCACTGTATTCAAATTCAACTCGCTCTGTACTGTAAACCTGCTGATCTTCGGTACCTGTTTGAATATTTTCTTCTTGAGAAGTACTCACAGAGGCACTTTGTGTATAAATCTCAGAGCTTTTTTTCCAGCCTAATTTAGCGGTGTAGTTTTCAAAGTCATATGCGTCATTGCCGTAAGCGTTGTCATACTCGCCTTGGCCTTTGCTATACTGGCTTAGCAAACTAAATACACCGGCATTTTCAGTTTTATATGCTAAGTTAAAACCAATATTTTTATTGGTATAACCGTCGTCATCATGATCTTTTGTTACTGGCTGTGATGGATCTTTACCTGTTACATCATAGCCGTCAGTATTTTCATAGCCTAAGTTATAATGAAAAGTAACGGCATCTTTTACAATCCCGCCTGCTAACTGGTAGTTTTCATAGCTATCAGTACCCAACGTAGCAGATAGTGTATTATTAGTTGCTTGACGAGTAATTATATTGATAACACCAGCGACAGCATCAGAACCATAAATTGCAGCTCTCGCACCTTTTACAATCTCAACTCGCTCAATGCTGTTAACCGGTATATTGGTTAATGATACGCTACCAGAACTTGCATCACTGACACGTACGCCATCAACCAGCACCAAGGTATACTTTGCCGTGGCGCCACGAACAAATACATCAGCCTTTTGACCAAAGCCACCGTTGCGTACAATATCAACACCTGCAATGTTGCTTAGTATTGATGGTAAGTCTCGATAGTTATTTTTTTCAATATCACTGCGCTCAATAACAGTTACACTGGCAAGTACATCAGTAATTGATTGTTCAAATTTATTAGCGGTTACCGTCAGGCGTTCTATTGATTGCTCTGCAGACACAGAAAAAGACAACGCAGCGGCAATTGCTACGCCTAAAGTAGATTTGTTTAACATGATATCCCCTGACCCGCGCCCACCGCACAAGTGATAGTAAATTGACTTCAAGGCCGGTCTCCGGACTTAACATAACTTGCTAATAAATTTAGCTAAAAGTATGTATCACCGTTGCGGGGGCAGTGTTGGACTTCGTTTATATCCTATAAACGCCACCAACTTCCCGATTATCTTGCTTTACTTAATCAACAACCTTGAAAAGTAACCACAAGCACCTTGAAAATAGGTCGCTATTGTGATTATTTTAAGCACAAAAGTCAATGGACGGCTATACATCTAAACACTCTAGGTTCTAGGTATAATCATAAGTTCTAAACTAAAAAAGCCAAACTACATTGCTGCAATTTGGCTTTTTCTAGCACCTAGAAACCTAGCTCCTAGCTTTCTAATCTCTAAAGTTTTTAAATTGAAATGGCTGCCCTAAATCGGCACTGCGCACTACTTGCATGGCTTCTTGTAGGTCATCACGCTTTTTACCCGTTACACGTACTTCTTCGCCTTGGACCGCGGCTTGTACTTTTACTTTAGAGTCTTTAATGGCTTTAACGACTTTTTTAGCCATATCTTTTTCGATACCTTGCTTTAGCGCAACATTACGGTAAACATTTTTTCCCGCACGTGAAATATCTTGCAGCTCTAAACTTGATACGTCCATACCGCGTTTTGATATTTTGCTCGCTAAAATATCAAACAACTGCATAACCTGTGAATCAGCTTCTGCTTTTAATTTAATGGTTTTATCATTAAGCTCTATTGACGCATCAACGCCTCTAAAGTCAAAGCGAGTTTCAAGTTCACGGTTAGCGTTATCAACAGCATTTTTTGCTTCGTTCATTTCGACTTCCGAAACAATGTCAAATGAAGGCATAAGTCTCTCCTAACAAGATATTTTTAATTCAAATTTATATTGTCGATAATTATACTATATAAATTTTATAAATCTTTACACTTTTCTATGCTTTGTTCAGGTGCGATACGAAATTTGTTTGATATACTGCGGTTCTATTTTTAAACGATTTAGGATTTTTCGTGACTCGGCGTGTTTATCAAACTCTATTTTTAATCAGTATTCTGGTATTTACCTTTTTGTTTGCCCGCGATTTTAGGGGCGTTGGGGTATCGTCACTGCCTCATCTAGATAAGTTAGTGCATTTTATTATTTTCTTTGTTCTGGCAGCCGTCATGGTCAGAGCGTTCAAGCTACCTGTATTCGTTCACCTCGTGTTATTAGCATTTTATGGCATCGCTATTGAGCTAATGCAAAGCACAATCCCTTATCGTAGCGCATCTGTTGCTGATGTTGTTGCTGACTTTTCTGGGGCTGCTAGTTTCTTTTTGTTGTTCGGTATTTATTCTCGTTTTAAAAAGAATCAAAATGGCTAATATATTCGTCGTTGGCGATGGTGCCATTGGGCTGCTCTATAGCCATTATTTGAGTCAACAGCACAGGGTTACCCTACTTACCAAGCATGCTATTGACGAACCTCGTTTTTATCAACAAGCAAACGCGCCAAAACAAGCAATTAATTGCCAACTGACAAACCTGACTCAATTATCTGAGCACGGCCAAGTCGATGTTGTTATTTTTACTGTTAAAGCATATCAAGTTGCCACCGCATTTAGGCAACTAAAGCCTTTTTTAAGCGCTCAATGCCAATTGATTTTATCTCACAATGGCATGGGTAATGTAGATGAAATAAATAGCGAACTTACAAAACAACAAGGACTATACTTTTTAACAACACGTTTAGCGGGCTACAAAGATACACCTTTTAGTGTGTTGCATACTGGTATCGGGAGCAGCATTTTAGGTGATTGTAACCAGCAAGCAAAAACACAACTCGCTGAAGTTAAAAATCTACTAAACGCTATTCCTGAATTAACAACCACAAATAATATACAACAATTACGCTTTGAAAAATTACTCGTTAATATTGCTATTAATCCACTCAGTGCGCTGCACAATGTGAAAAATGGCGCACTGACTGCACCACAGTTTAGTGGCATAATTTTAAATATCTTAAACGAAGCGTGTACCGTAGCAAATAAACTAGGTATTAATGTGCGACTTGCTGAAGCATTAGCGAACGCCTATCAAGTGATGAGTGATACCAAAAACAATTACTCATCAATGCATCAAGATGTCGCCCATAATCGCATCACAGAAATTGACGCGATGTGCGGTTATATTTGCCAAAAAGGTAATCAACTAGGTATTAATACCCCTCACAATCAATCTTTACTCGATGCTATCAGACATAAAAAAAGCGCGATTTAACTCGCGCTTGTTATTAATAACTATCAACCTTACGGGCGATAAACTTTAACATTGGCAAAGCCATTTTCATGTAAAATAAGCGCCTGTAGCTGACTCATTACACCTTTAGTGCAATATAAGTAGTAGTCTTTGTCTTGCGGTAGGTCTGCAAATTTGGTCGCTAAGCGGAAAAATGGCAAATGCACAACTTCTATCCCATCAATTTCAAGCGGTGCTGCATCTTCTTCTTCCGGCGAGCGAATATCAACAACAACTGCATCAGCTGGTAAATCAGAAACTGACTCTGCCTCTTTTAGCTCTTGTTTAGCTTCAACGTCAATGTCACGAATATCCATAATACGTGCGTTTTCAATAACAGTATTGAGCACATCAAAATCAAACTTTTGCTCTTCAGCTTCTACTACGGCAATTTTAGCTTTAACTGTAGGCTTTTTAGAAATCACACCACAGTATTCCGGCATAGTTTCGGCCATTTCTGCGGTGCCGATTTTACGAGCGATGTTTATAATTTCTTGTTTGTCGTGTTGGATCAGCGGGCGTAATATAAGCGTTTCGGTAACACGGTCAATCACACTTAAGTTGGCTAATGTTTGACTTGAAACTTGGCCTAGACTCTCACCGGTAACAAGCGCTTGAATCCCCATTTTTTCAGCTATTTGGCTGCCTGCACGCATCATCATACGTTTGAGGATCACACCCATTTGACTGTTTTCAACATTTTCTAAAATTTCGGCAACAACGGGCTCAAAGTCAACACTGATAAATTTAACTTTATGGGTTGAGCTAAACTGCTTCCAGATATAGTAGCTGGCTTGTTTAACTCCAATCTCGTGCGCTGCACCACCTAAATTGAAGAACAAAAAGTGCGTACGAGCGCCTTTACGGATCATTTGATAACTAGCAACGCCCGAGTCAAATCCACCTGACATTAACGACAAGACATCTTCTTGCGTTGGTAATGGGAAACCGGCCATACCATGATGGGTGTGCGTTACTACGTAAGCTTTATCATCTTTAATTTCAAGGCGAATAGTTACTTCAGGATTTTTCAGTCTTACGCTGGCGCCATCGACGTGTTGATTTAACCCACCCCCAACATAACGCTCTACATCGGTAGAAGTGAAATCATGCTTACCTTGGCGTTTACAACGCACACAGAATGTTTTGCCAACAACAGTGTGACCAACCATATCTAGCGCTTTTTCGTAAATATCGTGCAGGTTTTCGTAGTTAGTTTCGGTCACTTCAATAAACTGCACGATACCTGGGATCCGTTGTAAGCCATCGATAAAATCAATACGCATTTGCGCGTCATCTAATTTAGTTACGACGGATATATTGTCCCAGTTATTTTGTACTTGTACTTTTTCGTCAAGCTTGCGTAATACAATTTTAATGTTGTTCTCTAACAACTTAGTAAAACGTTTTCGCACAGAACGGCTTTTAATGGCTATTTCAGGATGGAGTTTGACGATAAATTTAAGCATAGTTTACTCGTTAGACAATATTTAGGATTCACGCACCCACGTGTTGGGCGCGGGATTATAACAAAAAATCTAACGTCTAGGAAATAAACAACCGCTGCGTTTAATTAAACGGCACCTGCCTGTGCCGCTAATTTACTGTATTTTTCGCGTAACAAGTTAATTTTTGGGATGCTTTGCTCTGTACCAAATGCTTTAAAAAGTGCTAACACTTTTAAGATACCATTATAAATATCTTGCTGAATTAACTCACCGCTTAACCGTCTAGCTTTAATGTAAGGAGTCCAAAAACTGACAGTAATTTTTAGCATGTGAGCAAGCTCAACAGCATCTTCATCGTCAATTGCAATCATACCAACTTCACGCAGGCCAATTACAATTTCGCGCACTTGGCTTAACAAAGCTGCTTGGAACTCAATATAGTCTTTTTTCAGTACTTCGTCGCGAGATAAAATATCACCCAAATTGTCATAGAAAAAATGAAAACGCCACATCAACTCAAACAAAGCATCAAGATACCCAGTTAAGTGTGTCAGTGCTTCATCCTGCTTATCCATTGGCACAAACTGAGTGTGCAAATGCTTACTATATAATGCAAAAATATGGCGAATAATGTCTTCTTTATTTTTAAAGTGATAATAAAGATTACCGGGACTGATGCCCATGTGAGAAGCGATATGATTGGTTGTTATCGCGCGCTCGCCATGTTGGTTAAATAGCATTATGCTAGTTGTAATTATTTTATCCTTGGTACTCATATCCTGCGACTCTGATTATTTTTATTAGAGTAAATGACCATAATTCACTCAGTATTATTAGCCGCGCAGTATATACAAATATAATCCAATAAAATACTACCTTGAAAATTTCTAATCCATAATTCGTAGTTATTGTTTCTTATTGAAATAAACTCATTTACAAATGAAAATATGCAGTCGCAATTTGCAGGCTGATCTGGACAACAAAGACTGTTAATATAACCCTCAAAATAACACTAAGATGATATTTATGAAAGTCACCGCAATTTACCCTGGTACCTTTGATCCATTAACCAATGGACACACAGATCTGATCCAGCGGGCAGCTAAAATGTTTGATACTGTAATTGTTGCAGTTGCTCACAACCCTAGTAAAAAACCCTGCTTTAGCCTTGATGAGCGGGTAGCAATTGCCAATAGTTTACTCACTCATTTAGATAACGTCAGTGTTATTGGCTTTTCTGGATTATTAGCTGATTTAGCACGCGATCATAGTGCGAATGTGTTGATCCGCGGTATTCGTGCTGTGTCTGACTTTGATTATGAGTTTCAGCTTGCCAATATGAATCGTCGTTTAAATCCTGATTTAGAGAGTGTTTTTTTAACCCCAGCTGAAAAAAACTCATTTATCTCTTCAACCCTCGTTAAAGAAGTCGCCCGTCATAAAGGCGATGTCAGTGAGTTTGTACACCCTATTGTAGTAAAAGCATTGCAGGAAAAGTTACACGGATGAAGTTAAATATCTATTTAAGCGCCTTAATTGCCATTGCTACACCGGCGTTTGCAACACCTTGGATTGAAAGTGACGACCCTTTATTACGCGCTTCAATTGAAATGCTCTTTAACCAAGGTGTGATTAAACAACCGATCAATAGTTATCCCCTAATGTGGCAAGGTATTGCCAGAGATTTAAGTACAATTGAAAGCAGCAGTTTATCAACACAGAGTCAATTTGCTTATCAACACGTAAAACATGCCTTAAATAGAGCTAAACAAGGCAGTAGCTCTGGTGTCAGGCTTAACTACAATAGTGAGCCAGCTTTGCAACAAAGCTTTGGTAAGCGCGATCAACAAAAAAGTGGTATAAATAGCTATGGCTCTATCACTGGCGACCGTGTTAGCGCCAAAGTCAGTGTTAATTACGCTGATGAGGCACTAGATGATGAATACATAAACTATCATGGCAGCTACTTAGCAGTATTAATCGGCGGCTGGTCTGTTAGCGCCGAACAAGTAAGCCATTGGTGGGGACCAGGTAACGACAATGCATTACTACTGTCGAATAATGCCGCACCAATGAAAGGGCTAAGAATTAACCGTGCTAACACCCAATATGTCGGCCCAAGTTGGTTATCATTCATAGGTAACTGGCAGTTGACTGGTATTTACGCAAAACAAAAACCACATTTAAGTAATGGTGAAAAAGGTGACTACTGGGCTATGCGCTTTGCCAGCACACCACTACCAGGACTTGAGGTTGCATTTAGTACCGCAAGCTCTGATTATTTAACCAATACAGAAGTAAATCCTAATACGCTGGAAGTAATAACAACTAAGCAACGCTTAACAAGCTTAGATGCCAAATACTCAACCACTATAGCAGAGCAACCGATTGCATTTTACACCGAGATAATGGGAAAAAATGACAGTGGCTTAGCGCCAAGTGATGCTTTTTATACAATTGGCGTTGAGAGTTTTTTTGGTGATCAAAAACAGTTATTAAAAACCTATTTTGAATATTCAAATACCCAACAAGATTGTACGGCCCAACTTAGCTGTAATGAGGCTAATGAAAGCTTTACGAACTATGCCCAAGCCTATAATCATAAAGACCGCTTAATTGGCTCTGCAACACCACAGCAAAGTAAATCAGCAGTATTAGGTGCGCATTATCATACTATGAACGGTTATGGCAGCTATGCGAAGTTACGTTGGTTTAAAACTGACATCACCGACTTGACTCAAGTCGCTGAAACGTTTGAACGCTTACAATTAGAGCTTGGTTATCAGCAGGCTATTTTTAGTGGTTTATGGAAGATCAGCGGCTCAGTGTATAAAGACGAACTTGCTAACGAGTCTGATACCAACAGCGCATTAAAAACCAGCTGGGAGTATCGATTTTAATTTTTAGGCGAGGCTTCTAGTTTTTTAAGCCTCGCAATCGGTTATAACCACGGACTAAACATAAAAAATCTTTATTGCAAAATAAAGCAATAATCATCATCACATCCATCACATTAACCGTGACAGAATAAAAAAACCAAAACCACCAAGGCTCGTAATGCTCAAAAAGTGCTATGTCTGTATACATAGCAAAAAACAACAGCATGTTAACACTAATACCAACTACTATATAAAGCTTAGCTGGGTAGCTTCGTATTGACTTTCTGCTTGTAAAAAATAGAATTATGACTAATGTAATAAAATCCAATGAAGCCCAAACTAAATAACCTGTAAAATTAGACGTTATCTCAATCCCCAGTGAAAGATTGAGCAAAGGATCAGCGAGTAAGTAAGAGAAAAATATTATAAATGATAACCACATAATTGTGGCATCATTATTTGGTTTCGAAGATTTCTTTACTAAATTATATAAAAAAGCCATCAAAAAGCCCCACATGATCAGTGAAGCTAAATAAACATTAAAGTATTGCTCTAATAACTCCATAACTTACTCAAATCCATGGCGGTTATATAGATAAAACTTATTCATTTTATTAATAAACATCCGTAAGAATAAAAAATCCTTCTCAGCAACCAGAGCAAATATCATTAATAAATCAACAATATTTACTCCATACGAATAAACAGTCCACAACCACCATGACTCAAGGTTATGCAAAATATAAATATCATAATGAGTTACAAGCATCAAAAGAGAATTAAGTGTCAAGCCAAGTAAAATATAATATAGCGCGGTGAATCGCTGTCTTTTACAATATATAAACCATACAAATATTACAGCGATGGTGAGTAAATCATAGATAAGCCAATTTAGATAATTTGAGTAGGATAAACGATAAAAATCACTAACCATGTAGGAAAATGCCATCAGAAAAGATAGCTGAACAACTGCTTTGTCAGGATTATTAAGTCTAGAAACAAGGTTGAATAGGAAGGCCATTAAAAACCCCCACTCGATAAACACACCGATATACGGGCCGATCGTGTCGTTAATAAACATAAACGCTAAACAAGATGCTTTTGCTGTTGTCCTTTAAATAACGCTTTAATTCCATTTTTAAGCTTAATCAACCCTAAAATGTCACGATCGACAATTAAGGCCACTATCATTGTAAAATCAACGATATTAACCCCAAATGAGTAGATGTCCCACAATAGCCAAGGTGAAGTGTTTCTATAGATATATAAATCTATGTACATGAATATAAAAAAGATAATATTGAAAGACAATCCTAAAATTAAATAGATAAAGGATGGTGTTGTTTTATTAATGAAAAAAAATACAACTCCCAAAAATCCAAGGGTGACTATATCATAAATAGCCCAGTCTAAATAAGTGGCAGGTGTTGGAGATAGCCAAGTAAAGAAATGATCGCCAATCAAATACGAGAATGCCATTACAAATGAACTGAGCAATAAAGTGGTGTTTCTTTTAATACCTAAAGAAAAAATAAAGATATTAAAAAAAAAGGCCATTAAAAAGCCCCAGACAACTAGGGCTGATAAGGAAAACACACCAAATAACTCAGTTAATAACATGAAATACCATATTCCTACTTTGGTTTTTTATCTGGGAACGGAAAAACGGCACCGCCTCCACGCTGAATTTCAGCTTCGCCTTTAGACGCTAATAGAGCTTCATTAGATATAGACACTGTATCAGATTGTAGGGTTTTATTACTAGCGCTTTGTTCAAGTACTGGCTTTGATTGTTGCATAGAATTGTATGCTTGCATTTGCAGTTGGTTGTTAGCAGTAATTTGCATTAGATTGATCCTTTCAATAAATGTTGAATTAATAACTTGTTTAACAAGTTACCGTTGCTTTAGCGCTCTGATTATTTATTGGCGCTTTTTAAGATGAACCCACACTGAGCCATCGTATACTTTATAGGTAGCAATTACCGATCCAACATTTTTAAAAAACGATCTTTTTTTGATCTTGACAATAAACAGGTAAAAACAACAGGTCATACCAGATGTATTTAGACATAAAAAAACGCACAGGGATAACCGTACGCTTTTTATATCCAGGGATTTTAAGCCACGTTTTTACACGGGATCTCCGTACTCGTACTTAGCTTTAAAATAAATTCCATTGCGACTTCGTCACAATTGTCTCTGCGTAAACACAGTTCACAATCTTTCATTACCTTTTCCGGTAAGCTGTCTTTAGTACAGAATGTGAAACCTTGTTTTTCAAAGAAATCAGGTACTCGCGTCAAAACAATGATGCGATTGAGTGCCAATTTTTTGGCTTTAACTAATAAATGTTCAACTAACTGACGACCTTGCCCTGTAATACCTGTTTCAGGATCTATACCTAGTGAACGAATTTCAGCAAGACCAGTATCATAAATATACAATGATGCGCAGCCCGCGACTTCTCCAGCAACTTCGGTAACTGCAAACTCATTGATTGAATGTACCATGTCGCTTTTAGCACGCGGTAAATTTTCACCTACTGTAGCCCAGTGCTGGATCAATTTAGCAATTGACTCTACATCGTCAAGATTAGCGTCACGAACTGTTATTTGCTGTTTTTTTTTGGCATCTTTAACTGCAACTGTAACTTGCTCTAAAGATGTACCACCAAGTGCTTGGCGCGCTTTTATACATGCGTCTATCTCTAGTACAGCATATACGTCCTGTGCAAAAATACTATGCACCGATTGGAATTGTTCTAAACTTAAATCTTCTAAGTTATTCCCTTGTGCGATAGCCATTTGTACCAACACACCAACAATATGATGACCTTCCCTAAAAGGGATCCCTTTGGCGACTAAATAGTCAGCAAGCTCTGTCGCATTTGAATGCCCGCCCTTAGCAGCGGCTAAAGTACGATCGCCATTTACTTTTATACCTTTGATACACGCTTGCGCCATATGAATACAAGCTAGCCACGTTGGCATGGCATCAAATAAGCCTTCTTTATCTTCTTGCATATCTTTATTATAGGCAAGTGGCAGTGCTTTTAACGTCATCATCATGGCACTAAAGGCACCAAATACACGCCCTGTTTTGCCGCGAATAAGCTCTAGCGCATCGGGGTTCTTCTTTTGTGGCATCAATGATGAGCCTGAAGTAACATTATCTGCTAACTCAATGAAACCCGCTTCACCCGAATTATAAAAGATCAAATCTTCTGACATACGCGATAAATGGATCATAGAGATTGATGCACAGCTTAATAGCTCAACCACAAAGTCACGATCTGATACGGCATCTAAACTATTTTTAGTCGCAGCGGTAAAACCTAACCCCACGGCAAGTGCTTGCCGATCAATTGGGTACGCAGTACCGGCAAGTGCCCCACTGCCCAAAGGGCAAAAATTCATTCGCGCTTTAGCATCTGCTAAACGGCTTTCATCACGTTCGATCATTTCCACGTAAGCCATACACCAATGACTAAACAACAATGGCTGAGCACGTTGTAAATGGGTATAACCAGGTAAGATAGTGCCCAGCTCACGTTCAGCTAAAGCGATAAACTCACATTTTAACTGACCAAGCGCCGTAAGTATGTGAGCGGCGGTATCACGACACCATAAGCGAAAGTCAGTAGCGACCTGATCGTTACGACTACGTCCGGTATGTAATTTTTTAGCTAAGTCACCCACTTTTTCGATCAATGCAGCTTCAACATGTGAGTGAATATCTTCAGCTCCTGACGTTGCCACAGCTTGTGGATCAGCTTTTACTTCGTCGAGTAATTCATATAATGCAGCGACTAACTTTTTGTGTTCGTCACTACTTAATACGTCAACCTGCTTAAGGGCACCTGCCCACGCTACAGAGCCAACTATATCTTGCTCTGCGAGTTGATAATCGAAGGGAAGTGAGTCGTTAAATTGTTTAAACGCCTCATCTGGACCCGTAGAAAAACGTCCGCCCCATAATGCCATGAAATCTCTCCAAACCCTGAAATTGCCCCGCCTTATTGTTACGAGGCTGTAGTAAAATTACTTCTTCGCTAGTGCTGAAATTCTGCTTGAAAGCGAGAATAAACGAATAAAGCCTTCAGCATGCGATTGGTCGTAAACATCATCTGCACCAAACGTTGCAAAATCTTCGCTGTATAAGCTATTTGGTGATTTTTTCTGAACCGCAGTTACTTGGCCTTTATAGAGCTTAAGAATAACTTCGCCAGTAGCCACATTTGATAACGCTTCTGCACCCGCTAAGATTGAATCTTTAAGTGGTGTAAACCAACGACCGTCATATACTAAATGTGAAAACTCGCCGCCCAGTACTTCTTTCCATTTGCGGCTTGCTTTATCAAGTACTAACTCATCAATCGCTTGTAATGCCGCCATGATCACTGTGCCACCAGGGGTTTCATAACAACCACGGGATTTCATGCCCACTAAACGGTTTTCAACGATATCAACACGACCAACACCATGTGGGGATGCAATATCATTAAGTTTAACTAGACAATCATACGGTTTAAGCTGCTCGCCATTGACAGCAACAACTTCACCTTCAACCACGTTTAAGGTAACAAATTCAGGCTCATTGGGTGCTTGCTCTGGTGAGCTAGTCCAAGTCCACACTTGCTCACTTGGTTGACACCACGGATCTTCAAGCTCGCCACCTTCGTGAGAAATATGCCACGCGTTTGCATCACGGCTGTAGATTTTAGTTGCCGATGCAGAACATGGAATATTACGCTCTGCCAAGTAGTCAAGTAATGACTCACGGCTTGATAAGTCCCACTCACGCCATGGCGCAATAACTTGAAGATCAGGCGCAAGGGCCGCAAAACAAGATTCAAAGCGCACTTGGTCATTACCTTTACCAGTACAACCATGAGAAAGTGCATCAGCACCTACTTTACGAGCAATCTCAACTTGCGCTTTAGCAATAATAGGACGTGCCATTGACGTACCTAATAAATAAGTACCTTCGTAAATTGAACCGGTTTTTAACGTTGGGTAAATATAATCACTTACCATTTCGTCTTTTAAGTCAACTACATAACATTCAGACGCACCAGATGCGATCGCTTTTGCTTCAACGCCTTCAAGTTCTTCAGCACCTTGACCTACATCGGCAACAAACGCGATAACTTCACAACCGTAGTTTTCTTTTAACCATGGCACGATGGCTGACGTATCTAAACCACCAGAATAGGCTAATACAACTTTTTTAATAGAACTCATTGGTGATACCTTACACAAAATTTGGATTTAATAATGAAACAAGCAATGCGTTTTGCGCATGCATACGGTTTTCTGCTTGTTGTATAATTTTTGACGCCGGACCATCCATTACCTCAGAAGTAATTTCAAATTCACGGTGTGCTGGCTGGCAATGCAGTACAGTGTCAGCCCCAGTCTGTTTAAGCAACGCCGCATTTAATTGATACGGCATGTACTTTTCTTTTACTTGTTCAAGTGGCGTATCATCGCCCATTGATACCCATGTATCGGCATACACTGCGTTAGCGCCTACAGCCGCTTCAACACGATCACTCACCATCACTGATGCACCATTCATTGCGGCAATTTGCTCAGCCTGCTTTAAAATTTGCGAGTCTGGTGAACTGCCTTTAGGGCATACGGCAACAAAATCTGTGCCTAAAGTAGCCGCAAGTAACATCAGCGAATGCGTTACGTTGTTGCCTTCACCTAAATAAGCTAATTTTAGCTGGCTTACATCGCCATATACTTCTTGCAGTGTTAGAAAGTCAGCAAGTGCTTGGCATGGATGATATAAATCGCACAAACTGTTGACCACAGGTACGTTTGAAAATTCAGCAAGTGTGGTTAATGTTTTATGCTGATATACCCGCGCCACAATACCGTCAGCCCAACTGGCAATGTTCAATGCAAAGTCTTTTACTGATTCACGTGCGCCCATGGCGCCATTTTGTGAATCAAGATACACCGCATGTCCACCTAACTTATTAATACCTATATCAAATGACAAACGCGTACGTAAGCTTGGTTTTTCAAATAAAGTAACCACCGATTTGCCAGCCAGTGCTTGACTAAAATCAGCGGGGCTTGCTTTAATTTTTTGCGCTAAGTTAAGTAATTTAAGTGCGCCTTGTTGGTCTAACTCTAGACCCGATAAAAAATGATTAAACATATAAAACCTATGGTGTAATTTTTGTTCCGACGTGCTCACCCGCGAGTAGAGCAATTAAGTTTTCTGGCTTTTGCCAGCTCGAAATGTAAACGCCACGTCGTAAGTGCTGGGCAGCAAGAAGGCTGGTCTTTACTTTGACCTCCATCCCACCCAAAATTACTCCTTCTGCAATTAAAGTATTGATCTGGTTTGTGTCAAGTTGATGTAACGGCTGTTTATTTGCATCAAGTACAGCTTCTACATCAGTCATAAAAATAATTTCCGCATTAAGCTCTTTAGCTATTGCCGCCGCCGCTTCATCAGCGTTTACGTTATACCAAAGGCCATCTTCACCAAAGCCGATAGAGCTGACCAGAGGTAAACGACCGAGTTTTAATAACTCCGGTATCACACTTTGCACACCGCCGTCACAATTACCAACTTGACCAAGTGCTTTGAGTTTTTGTGACGAAATAATGCCCGCTTCGTATAAACTAAGCCCGACGGGTTTATGACCTGCGATAATTGCTTGGCTCATTAATTGTTTATTAGCACACCCAGCAAGCGCGCCAACAATATAAGGCATTTGCTCTTTTGGACTGATGCGTAAACCTTGATGTTTCGCACTAGCAAAACCAGCCTCAGTCAACCAATTATCAACTAGTGAACCGCCACCATGAACGATGACAAATTGTGCTTGAGTTTGCGATGCAAGCGCCTCAAATAACGCTTTAGCCGCGTCTTCTGTATTGAGTACTGCACCACCGAGTTTAATGACCCATGTTTGCATTACTAACTACCCTTTTAAACCTGTACTATGGGCAATACCCATGGCTAAATTAATGCACTGCAATGCTTGCCCTGCAGCACCTTTTAATAAGTTATCAATAGCTGCCATCACAATTAGCTGCGTACCTTGCTGCTGCCATGCAATATCAACGTAAGGCTGCTTTGCAACTCCTTTAATTGATGGCATTTTATTACCAAGCAATCTGATCAGTGGCTCATCAGCAAGCACTTGATAAGCTTGTGTAACTTGCTCTGGTGTAACTCCAGGTTTCAATTGCACATAAATAGTTTCTAAAATACCGCGTGGAAAATTACCTAAATGCGGCGTAAATAACACCTTGTGACCTAAATGCTGCTCAATCTCAGGACTGTGTCTATGATTAAACAATCCATAAGGTGCTAACGACACTTCACAAAAATGCGTGGCTACACTAGCTTTACGCCCCGCACCGGTTACACCCGATACAGCATTAATAATAATGGTTTGATCGGCTAATAAGCCGGCTTGTTGCAAAGGTTTTAACGCATTCAGCGCTGCTGTTGGATAGCAACCAGCCACAGCGACTAACTGCGCTTTAGCGATTGCTTCACTATTCCATTCAGCCAATCCGTAAGCCGCTTCACTGAGTAATTCCGTATGTTGATGCTCAAAACCATAATAAGTTTGATAATCTTCATTACTGCTTAAACGGTAGCCACCCGATAAATCAAATACTTTTTTGCCCATGCTTAAAAAACGTGGCGCTAAGTCAACACTCACTTTATGATCAGTACACAAACATACAAAATCGGCCGACTTTTCAATATCGTTATAAGCGCTATCACTAAGAGGCAATAAAGGAGAATCAAGCAAACCTAAATGCTCAGGATACAAGTCACTTAATAATTTACCCTTATCTAAGCTTTGCTCAGATACATAGCAACCAGCTAAGGTTAATTGCGGGTGTTTTACTACCAAACTTGCTAATTCTGCGCCGCTATAGCCACTTGCGCCAATAATCACTACTTTCATTCGTTACTCTTTTTGGTTTTTTGTTACTACATATATATTCAAATCGGGTTTAACAGTGCATAAAACACTATTTTATGAATGAAATCTGGTTATCGTCGTTTTATATTCATTGCGTCGCTTTAATATATTTATGCTTAAAAAGTGAATTGATATTCATCATAAATACTTTTATATTGTTATGCAATTAGATTGAATACTTATTTTGGATTTTTTTATGTCATTACCGTCTTTTTTATCTATGTATCAGCAATTGATTGCTGCACCTTCAATTAGTGCCATGGATGAGTCATTGTCTATGAGCAATAAAGGGGTGATCGATTTATTAGCTACTTGGTGTACAAGTCTTGGATTTGAATGTGAAATTACTGAGTTGTCGGGCCCTAAAGGTCGTTTTAACTTACTCGCAAAACGTGGCCAGGGGGATGGTGGTTTAATGCTTGCCGGTCATACCGATACAGTCCCATTTGATGATAGTCGTTGGAACTATAATCCGTTTAAATTAAGTGAAGATAACAATAAATTATATGGTCTAGGCAGTATTGATATGAAAGGTTTTTTCGCTTTTGTATTACAGGCAATCAGTGAACTAGATAAGAATATTCAAACACAGCCAATTTTGATTCTAGCTACTGCCGACGAAGAAACTACCATGGCCGGTGCACAGCAAGTTTGTCAGCATAAAAACTTAAAGCCAGCTCGGTGTATTATTGGTGAACCTACTGATATGACACCTGTTTTCACACATAAAGGACATATGAGCAGCGCGATTCGCGTAGTCGGTCGTTCCGGACATAGCTCTGATCCTGAACGTGGTTTAAATGCCATTGAAGTGATGCATAAAGTTATTGCAAAACTGTTAACTTTAAAAGAGCAATTAAAGAATAAATATGCAGTTGAGCATTTTGTTATTCCTTACCCTACTTTAAATCTAGGACACATTCATGGTGGCGATAATGCAAATCGCATATGTGGCTGCTGTGAAATGCATATTGATATGCGCCCTTTACCGGGTCTAAGTGTGCAAGAACTGCAAATGATGCTGTTAAAAATAGCCACAGAGATCAATAACCAATATCCAGATTCAGTCAGTGTAATGGATATGCACGAGCCAATCCCCGCTTTTACCGGCAGTACTGATTCGGCATTAGTTAAACTGGCAGAAAAAATATCAGGAGAGCAAGCAGTTGCAGTGAACTACTGTACTGAAGCGCCATTTATTCAACAATTGGGTTGTGAAACGATTGTGATGGGACCGGGTTCAATTAATCAGGCTCACCAACCCGATGAATTTTTGGCGATGGAAAAAATTAAACCATCTCAACATATTATCACTGAAATGATCAGAACATCGTGTTTTAGCTAACAAAGAAAGTGCTGCTTGCGTTATCCCCACGCAACCTGGGAATAACGCAACTGTTACTGCTCAGTCCATGTATTTCTTAAGATATTTCTTAAATACAGGATCTGTTTTAGCCAGCTCTTTTTGCTCAGCAAGTATATCTTTTAAAATACTCTCTGATGTCAGCGGATTTGCAAGTACGACTCGAAATACCACTGTAGGTTGATGATCATACTGCGCGGGAGTTAAACGGGTACGGGATACAAATGAACGACCGGCTTCACGTTGGCGTTTTTGCATACTGGCAGTAAAACGATTTAACGAGGCAAAGATATCCAAACGCGTTTGTTCATCTGCTTGAGCTATTTTTTGTTTTATCTGTTTTGGCACATAACGGTATGTCAGTAAACATAACTCAGGTTCTGATATCAGCTCAAAGTCGTCATCTGCTTTCACTAAATCAGCAAAGTAACGGGCTTTTTCAATTCCTTTATCTATTAAGATTTCGTAGCCTTTACGGCCAATAACGCGTAAGCAAGCATGCACTAACATAGCCATACCAGGACGACTACCTTCAAGTGTGTGGCTGCCTAAATCTTTAGAGCCTTTACGTAAAATATATTCTGCATGATGTTCTATAGCATCCGTAGCTGTAGGATCTTTAAATAGCACTAACCCAGCGCCCATTGGCACATACATTTGTTTATGAGCATCGATGGTAATTGAATCTGCTCGCTCAATACCTTTTAGTAACGAGCGGTATGTACTAGAAAGCAGCGTAGCTCCTCCCCATGCTGCATCTACATGAAAATGGCAGTTAAGTTCAGCGCTTAAATCAGCCATAGCATCGAGAGGATCAATATTACCGGTTTCAGTCGTGCCAGCGACCCCAACAATGGCCATCACTTTTATACCTTGTGCTGCTAGCTCATGGGCTTTGGCGCGCATTGCATCAACATCAACCTTATTGTTATCTGCAGTTTTAATGGCAATAAAGTTATCACGACCAATGCCAAGTAAATCAGCTGATTTTCCTAGCGAGTAATGGCCACGTTCGGAAATAAGTACTGCAAGGCCTTTATATCCATAATGCAACATTGCACTGATCAAACCTTGTGAACCAATCCCTTTAAATTCATCGTCCGCTTTCAGTAAGCGATTACGAGCAATCCACAATGCGGTAATATTGGCGATTGTGCCACCCGAACAAAAAGCACCTAGCGACGTTTTCGCACTGTGCATCCATTTGCTATAAAAACTGTCATCTTGCCCGTATGCCAAATGATGCATCATACCAAGCACTTGGCGCTCAAGTGGAGTAAATGCTTTGGAGGTTTCTATTTTTACTAAGTTTTGATTAAGGCCAACCATCAACTTAGAAAGTGGCAATACAAAATGCGGTAATGCTGACGTCATGTGACCAATAAAGCTTGGCGCAGCCGTATGCACTGAATGAGCGACAAGTTGCTCCATAATATCTTGCGCATAAGCAGATACAAAAGTCGGATCTTCTGGGATCGCTGCCGATTGAAAATCTTTTTCAATCTCATGCAATGGCTTTTCAATTGCCGCTATGTTCTCATTCAAAAAACCTGCTAAATTGCTCGAGATCTCAAGTTCGATTTTACTCAAAGTTGAGTCTGGTGCTTCAGGCACAGTAAATATACGCATCAGAGTTTCTTTAGAGGCGACGGCACAACGCTTTTGATCCATCTTTATACCCAGTGAATGTAGCTTTGTTTAGCTGAAGATCCATATCAATGAACTCCATCGCTAATAACGCCAAAACTACAATGATTCTATGAAATGCGTTAACTTTACTGTAATAGAGTAGAAATGTCTCGTATAAAGCCACAAAAGTAGCCAATTGCATGACAAATTAATGATAAGTTGATTAATATTTATCATTAATTTGGCTAACTATATTTTTATAGGCGATACAGCCTTTTTTTGTATAATAGAAGGGCTAATAAATCAAGGAAGAGCATGATAAATACAAATTTACGGACAAATTGGATAATCGCGGGTTTCATACTGTTTTTTATCAGTTTATTAAGCTACATCTATTACACCTACAACAGCACCCGTAACGATATTATGCACAGCGTCGATACTCGATTACTCAATGCCGCATTAAGTGTCAAGCATATACTTGGTGATGACTATCATCAAAAAATCAATGCAGGCCAATATATATCATCAACCGAATACCAACAAAAAAGTCGGCAACTTTCAGAGTTTGCTAATGCGTTAAATATCGCTTATGTGTACGCCATGATATTAAAAGACGGTAATGTACATTTTAGTGCATCGAGTTACACTCAAAACGATCAAAATACCGGTAGAATCACCCAATTACTCGATCTTTACCCTGAAGCAACTGCCGCTAATATTGGCGCATTTTATTCAACAGAGCCGGTGTTTGAAATATCAAAAGATCAATGGGGACATTTTAAAACAATTTTTGTCCCTTTCGTGGATGCCAATGGAGTCACCTACTTAACAGGGGCCGATATCACCATATACGATCTCAATCAGCGATTAGCGCAAAGTGTATCTAAAGCTGCGGGCATGGCCATTTTTTTCTTTTTTATTGCTCTGTTGGTAGCCGGTATTTATGTGTATTTATTGAAACGTGCAATTTCAACCGATACCAGTAGTGGCTTTGCCAATCATATTGCACTTGAATATTATATTAAAAACTCCCCTAATCATCATCTGCAACTTGCTGTTATTTGGGTAAATGAAGTTGAAGATATAAGCAGTTTTTATGGTACTGAAGTAGGCGACCGCGTTATGAAAAACTTGTTGCAGCACTTCAAAAAGCGCCGCCCTGCGGGTAGTCAGATGTTTCGTCTCACGACCAACAAAATAGTCCTCATCGCTCCTTTGGGTAAAGATAATGCAGGTTTTCTCGAGGTGATCCAAGCCTATAATTGCAGTACCCCATTACTTACCGACCCTTTTATATACATCACCTTGTGCGCAGGCATCGCCAGTGGCAATAAATCAATGTTACTTGAAAATGCCCATATTGCCGCATTACAAGCCAAGCAGGGGCGCCACACTGTGGTCAATTACTCCAGCGCACTGCATGATGTAAAAAACCAATATCAGTATAATGTAGCAATGGCAAAAGAAGTGCGTGAAGCATTTGAAAACAACAGAATTGTGCCTTATTTTCAGGCAATTTATGATAATGAAACGAATGCCATTATTCAGTATGAATGTTTGGCTAGAATGATCACCTGCCATGGTGAAATTCTTAAACCAGAATCGTTCTTAGATGTCGTTAATCGCTCTCGCATGGATGGCATGCTCACCCGCACTATGCTCACACAATGCTTTGCACGATTTAGAAAAACCAGTACGTGCTGGAGCATCAATATTACAGCCCAAGATATGCTTGATCCAAGCCTTGCTGAATTTTTGGAAAACGAATTTAAACGCTATCCACTACCGAGTAATATTACCTTAGAACTATTGGAAACCGAAGCTATCGCAAATTTTTCTGAAGTAAAAGCATTTATAACCATGGTTAAAAATCGTGGTATACGGGTAATAATTGATGATTTTGGTACAGGTTATTCGAATATCTCTAATGTACTAAAATTAGAAGTAGATGGTATTAAGCTTGATGGTAGTTTGATCAGACAGATCATTCACGATAAAGACATTTATCTATATGTTGAGCATATTGCCAACTTTGCAAAGCAACTCAACTTACAGCTAATTGCTGAGCATGTAGAGAGTAAACCTATCGCCAACGCGCTTAAAAAAGCAAATGTGACGCTAATGCAAGGCAATTACTTTGCCGAGCCTGTGCCACATATTACTGCAAATAAAAATCAACCGTATCCAATCTCTTAACCTGAACTCAGGTTAAGAGATATACGAAAACATTAACTTATAAAACACTTAATTTTTATTTCGAGCCAGCATTTAAATTAATCACTAAACGGTGACTTTGTTGACCACTTGCCCAATATTTACGTTCAAATGGCGTAACTGCCAGGTCATTTTGATAAAGTTCGACTGTGCAGTCGTGTCCGGTGAGCTTCAGTGCTTGAGCAAACTCTTTAACATAAATATCCCAATTGCTGCGAACTTCTAACAGCCCACCTAATTTAACGATAAATGGAAAAATAGCAGCGCCATGCCAGCGACGTTGAATATGCTTCGCTTTTGGCCACGGATTTGGATACAGCAAATAATGATGTGTGGGTTGCCAATTAGCCGCCACTGCGAGTCGCCAAAAGTCATTTAAATCGGCTTGCACTAAAATGTACTGACCTGAATCGGTTTGTTTATATTCAATATCATGCTTATCCAAACGATGCGATGACTTATCAATTCCTATAACTAACGCATCAGGGTGTCGTTTAGCTAAATTAGCCGTGCTTTCACCTACCCCACAACACGAATCTAAAATAATGGGCCCATTAAAAGCCTGCACTTTTTCATTTACTTGATCAAACGCCGTTTGCGTATGAGCTGCAATGGGTTTTTTAAACTGGGCAGTTAAATGCTTGTTAACTATATCATCCAGCTTTTCATGTAAGCCTTGTTGATTCGATACAATACTTCGTGAATTTGCATCACTCATTAGTGTCTTAACCCCACACCTTTTTTAATTAACGTTAAAGCTAATATAAATAAGGCTGTAATAAATAATAACAACACGCCAAATGCGACAGTTAAATCAACATCCGACACGCCTAAGAAACCATACCTAAAGGCATTAACCATATAAATAATTGGATTAACCTGCGATACGCCTTGCCAAAACTCTGGCAATAAAGTGATTGAGTAAAACACACCACCTAGATAGGTCAATGGCGTTAAAATAAAGGTCGGAATTATACTGATATCGTCAAAGCTATTAGCATAAATAGCATTGATCAAACCGCCTAAAGCAAATACCGCAGAAGTTAAAATTACTGTCGCGATGATCACAAAAATATTATGGATTTGAATATCAACAAATAATAACGACACACACGTAACAATTAATCCTACCAGCATGCCACGGGTCATGCCGCCACCCATATAGCCAAGCACAATAATATAATTAGGCACGGGTGCAACTAACAGCTCTTCAATGCTTTTTTGAAACTTGGTTGAATAAAAGCTTGATGCCACATTAGAATACGAATTAGTGATCACCGACATCATGATAAGACCCGGTACAATAAACTCCATATAACTAAAGCCCCCCATATCACCAATACGAGAGCCTATAAGATTACCGAAAATCACAAAGTACAAACTCATAGTGATTGCCGGCGGCACGAGTGTTTGTACCCAGATACGCAAAAATCGAATGCACTCTTTAAACCATAAACTCTTTAAGGCTACGCCATATTTAAACATCTACTTGCCCCGCCCTTGCTCTAGTAAACCTACAAACAACTCTTCTAATCGATTAGCTTTATTACGCATGCTAAGCACGGTATTGCCCTGCTCGGTTAATGCTGTAAATACTGCATTCAAGCCCTGTGATTTGGCTACTTCAACCTCAATAGTATGATCATCAGCCATAGTAAACTTATAACCATCAAGCGTAACGGTAACTGGCTGGACAGGCTGTTTTAAATCAAGAATAAAGGTTTCTTTATCTAGTTTGGCAAGCAGTGCTTTAATGGTGGTGTTTTCAACGATAATGCCGGAATCAATAATCGCGATATTTTTACACAGCAGTTCGGCTTCTTCTAAGTAATGGGTGGTGAGAATAATCGTCACCCCCTGCTCATTAATTTGTCTTAAAAAATCCCACATCGAACGGCGTAATTCAATATCAACACCGGCGGTTGGCTCATCTAAAATTAGCAGTTTTGGTTCATGCATTAACGCGCGAGCAATCATTAAACGACGTTTCATACCGCCTGATAGTGTTCGTGCTTGTTTGTCTTTCTTTTCAAGTAAGCCTAATTGCGCTAAATATTTATCCGCTCGTTGATGCGCCACCTTACGGGGAACTCCGTAATAACCCGCTTGATTTACCAGTATTTGCGTCAACGTTTCAAACTGGCTAAAGTTAAACTCTTGTGGCACTAAGCCTAGTTGTGATTTAGCGGCTTCTAAATCTGAATCTATGTTGTGACCAAACACCTCTACTAAGCCTTTGGTTTTATTGACCAATGATGAGATTACCCCAATGGTAGTTGACTTACCCGCGCCATTTGGGCCTAACAAGGCAAAAAAATCACCTTCATATACTTTTAAATCAACGCCTTTAACGGCTTCAACACCATTTTTATATACTTTGGTAAGGCCTTCAATATTCAAAGCCAATGCTTTACTCATGATTTACCCTCCCCATAACCCCAACGTTTAGTTAGTGTGTGTGCAATATTTAAATGATCTAAAATACGTGCAACCATAAAATCAACTAAGTCATTAATAGTTTGCGGTTGATGATAAAACCCTGGTGCAGCTGGCATAATTGTTACCCCGAGCTTTGCGAGCTTTAGCATGTTTTCTAAATGGATTTCACTAAATGGCGTTTCTCGTGGCACTAAAATTAACTGACCACGCTCTTTAATCACGACATCAGCGGCGCGCTCTAATAAATTATCAGAGGCCCCCATCGCTATTGCAGAGACAGAGCCTGCACTACACGGGCACACGACCATTTTTTTCGGCGCTGCAGAGCCAGATGCCACAGGGCTAAACCAGTTATCTTTACCAAATACTTGTAACTGTCCTGGCTGTGCTTTAAATAAGCTACTTAATTGTTCGGTGGCTTTATCTTCATTGGCTGATAATTTAATGTTTGATTCAGTATCTAGCACTACACGCGCCGCGCTTGAGATCAATACATACACGCGAAACTGCTGCGCGAGCAATACTTCAAGTAATCGTAAGCCATATGGCGCGCCTGACGCACCACTAAAGGCCAGCGTTATGGTTTCTTTATATTGCACTGTCGCTCCGGTTTATTGCTGGATAAGTTTATGCTGCAAAGCTGTTATCAATGTGTCGTGGAGGCCATTAAAGCCACCATTACTCATGATTAAAATATGTTGCTGCGGTTGCGCTTGGGAGACTACTTGTTCAACGATCTCATCGGTATTACTCAAGCATAACATACCAGCCTGTTTGGCCTGCTCACTTAATGACCAGGTTAAATTATCTGGCTCGAATAAATACACATCATCAGCATCAGCTAATGACGCCAATAACGTATGTTGATGTACACCCATTTTCATAGTGTTTGAGCGCGGCTCTAATATCGCAATAATTTTTTCATTGCCTACTTTTGCACGCAACCCAGCAAGCGTTGTAGTGATAGCTGTTGGGTGATGAGCAAAGTCGTCATACACTTTAATATTGGCAATATCGGCTTTTAGCTCCATCCTACGTTTAGGACTAATAAATTCCCCTAACCCTGCAATGCTATGTTCAATTGCAATCCCGACATGGCGCGCGGCAGCAATAGCCATAATAGCGTTTTTAACATTGTGCTCACCAAACGCTTGCCATTTTACTGAGCCTTGGTATTCATCATTGAGTAACACTGCAAATTCACTGCCATCGGCATTAATCAGCTCATATCCCCAATCAGCGCCCAGTGTTTCACTTTCGCTCCAACAACCTTGGTTAATCACATCTTGCACAGCATCGTCTTGTTGTGGCCAAATAACTTTGCCGCTACTTGGTAGTGTACGCATCAAATGATGAAATTGTTTTTTAATAGCGTTTAAATCTTCAAAAATATCAGCATGATCAAATTCAAGATTGTTTAAAATCAGTGTGCGCGGTAAGTAATGAACAAACTTACTGCGTTTATCAAAAAATGCAGTGTCGTATTCATCAGCTTCAATAACAAAAAAAGGCGTTTCGCCAACCCGTGCCGACAAACCAAAATTTTGCACGATACCACCGATCAAGAATCCTGGCTTTAAACCCGCAAATTCTAAAATCCATGCCAGCATACTTGCAGTGGTGGTTTTACCATGAGTTCCAGCAACCGCCAGTACCCAGGAGTTTTGTAATAAATTATGCTTTAACCATTCAGGGCCGGAAGTATACGCTAAGCCCTTGTCCAATACATATTCAACACATGGGTTACCACGACTCATTGCATTGCCAATAATCACCATATCTGGTGCAGGTTCTAACTGAGAGACATCATAGCCTTGGGTTAATTTAATACCAAGCTCTTCAAGTTGCGTGCTCATTGGCGGATATACGTTTAGATCCGAGCCCGTGACTGTATGGCCTAGCGACTTAGCTATCGCTGCAATACCACCCATAAAGGTGCCGCAAATGCCTAAAATATGAATATGCATATTATTCCTTTGCCGCCACACATAGCTTACGCAGCACTAAAAAATAGATAATAGATGAGGTGCCATAATGCCAAAAATAGCGTTCAGTTACCATTGCCATCTAACACAACACTTGTGCTAAATGACAACGAATAAGTATATAAGTTAAATAGTTCCCTTACTTATGCCTAACCGCTCAAGTATTGCGCGACACTTTTTAAACAAAATTAACTTTAAAGCTCATTTTACAAACAAAATAATTGATAGTTAATTGCAAAATAGTTAATGAGCAAGATAACTCAATGTTATGAAAATACTAAAAACAAAAAACGTAAAGCTATGAATACAAATAATATAATTTAAAATCAAGATGATACCAACAAATACCCATAATAAAAACAAAAAACACTTTTTAGCAACAAAAGACATATTTGCCCCACAAAAGACTCTATTTGGGTACTGTGATAAAACATCGCACTAAATTACATTTGGTTACATTGAAAGGCATATATTTAACCTCAAAGTTAATATGGCTAACAATGTAAGTCCTTTGTGAATTCCATCAAGTTAAATTACCCACAGGGTAAACCTTGTCGAAATTAAAAGGTGTTATGTTGAAAAAATTAAATCTTATTACAGCTGCAATTAATGCAGTATTAATTACTGGTACTGTTGGTGCTGCCAATGCATTTGCACAAGAAGCAACTGACGTAAAACCTGTCGAGCGCATTCAAGTAACAGGTTCGAAAATAAAGCGATTTAACCTTACTTCACCGACACCAGTTACGGTGATCAGTGGCGTTGAGATGGAAAACGCCGGCATTACTAACGTTAATGATTTATTAGCTGAGCTACCGCAAGCAACGGTTGGCCTATCTCCGGAAACCACTACTAGCTTTATTTATGCATCAGGATTAAACACCACCGATTTACGTGGTTTAGGGTCTGAGCGCACACTGGTATTAGTAAATGGTCGCCGCTTTGTCGCAGGTTCAGTAGGCAGCACTGCGGTAGATTTAAATAATATTCCAACAACTCTGATCGAACGAGTAGAAATCGCCACAGGCGGTGCAGCAGCAGTATATGGTGCCGACGCTGTAGCAGGTGTCGTAAACATCATCACAAAAAAATCATTTGATGGCATTGAAATTGATGCATCTACGATTCGTCCAGAACAAAGCGGTGGCGAGCAAAACTTTTTCTCTATCACCGGTGGTATGGAAGGTGATAAGCTATCGTTTGTAACGTCTCTTAACTACTCAAAAACAGATAGCTATAACAAGTTAAGTCGTGATTTTTACCGTAATCCTGTAACTTCATACGCAAATCCAGCCAATAAATCTGGTACCGATGGTATTCCTGAGCGCGTTATATTAGGTAAGCAAAGTACCCTTGGCTATTACTCTGAAGGCGGTGACTTTTTCAGTAAAACAGGCTCGCTAACTGACGATCATTACAACAACCATCACTGGGCATTTGATAATAGCGGTAACGTACAAGCATTTGATTATGGTCTAGGTCGCGTAGAAAACTCTGGTGTGCCTAACGCATCAGCTAATAACCGTTATTACGCAGATGCTAATAACCCAGGCGATGGTGTTTTTAGTCATGGTTACAAAAGCTATTTTCAAACTCCATTAGAGCGCGCTATTTTATCAACGTATGGTACATACGAAATTAATGACGACCATGCTGCAACATTTGATTTTACTTGGTCTGACTCAAAAGCAACTACTGAAAGCTCGCCAGCTTTCTTTGCTCACACGATTCGTCGTGATAATGCCTTTATCCGCGATGATATGGCTAAGATTATGGATGCTAACGGGTTAGATAAAGTTACTTTGCGCCAAGCTAACGAAAATCTATGGGGTGATCGCGCCTATCAACAAGATCGTTCGGTGATCCGTGCATCTCTTGGTTTTGAAGGCATTTTAAACGATGACTGGGGCTACAGCACCTATGTGCAGTATGGCCGTATCGAACAAGATACCTTATGGCGCGGTGAAGTATTAGAGCAAAATTTAGTCAATGCAATAGATGCTGTAGAACTTAATGGCCAAATCGTGTGTGCAGTTCGTGATGCCGATGGTAATGTCACAGGTGAACGTGAAGGGTGTGTTGCTTTTAACCCTATGGGCGCACAAAGTGCTTCTCAAGCACAGCTTAATTATATAGCAACGAATGCTACGCGTACTGCCAAACAAGACCAGCTAGTTGTTGCTGCAACATTTGATGGTTTATTATTTGAATTACCAGCAGGTGCTGTCGCTGCCGCATTTACCGTTGAACATCGCCGAGAAAGCGCCGAGACTCATCCTGATCACGCAATGCAAAATGGCCTTATTTTTGGGAACTCAAGCTTGCCAATGAAAGGTGATATCGATGTAAATGAATTCTCAACAGAGATCTCAGTGCCATTGCTTGTAGATCATTTTTTAGCAACTGACTTAACCTTTGAAACTGCGTACCGTTATATGGATTACTCGGTTACTGGTGGTGATGATGCGTGGAAGTTATCATTAAACTGGGGCGTTACAGACGAAGTACGTGTGCGTTTAAATCGTTCAAAATCAGTACGTGCACCAAGCCTAAGTGACTTATTTACGCCAAGCTCACAAACGTTTAATTCAGGCCGTAAAGACCCATGTCGTGCTGATGAAATTACCAGCTCAGGTAGCGAATATAAAGCAAATGTAATCGCTAACTGTCAAGCGGACGGTTTAGCTGAAGGTTGGATGCCAACTGCCGATTGGCAAGCCGCTGGTAGCCTGCCAGGTTTTGTACAAGGTAACCAAGCACTAAAAAACGAAACATCAAACGATTACACTATTGGCTTGATCTACACTCCTGAATTTATTGAAGGCTTAGATTTAACTCTTGATTACTGGTCATTTGAAATTGAAGGTGCGATTCAATACTTTGGACGTGATAGCGTAGAACTATGTTATGAGTCATCATCGCTAGACAACCCATTTTGCTCAAACTTCGTACGAAATAAAGAAACGGGCGACATCATTAACTATTATGAGCGTCCAATTAATGCTTCTATCATCGCCAAAAAAGGCCTAGATATTGAAACAGCTTACCGCACAGAATTAGGGAATGGTGATTTAGCAATTAAACTTACTGCAACTTACCTAGAAGAAGACAGTGAAAACCCAACCGGTCGTACGGCAGATTTCCGCTCAAATGTAGGTGAAATGGCAGATCCTCGCTGGAAAGGTCGCTTTAACGCAATCTACTCACATGATGATTCAAGTTACATTTTAACGGCTAATTACCGCCATAGTAGTGTAGAAAGTAATGAATGGAACATTGAAGATAATAACTACAATGATATCCCGTCTTACACAACGTTCGATTTTATGTACAAAACTTATCTATTAGATGAATTACAAGTACGTATTGGTGTAAACAATATCCTAGACCGTGCACCACCTCGTAATCCATTCACTTATGATAATGGTGAGTTCTTTGACGTTAAAGGTCGTCGCTTATCGATGGGTGCAAAATACACTTTCTAATTGAAGGGTATATTGGCTTATAAAAAAACGCCTTAGCTCATTGAGCTAAGGCGTTTTTATTTATCTTTAATAAACGCAGTGCTACATCATCAAAAATACAATTAAACCTACGCCCAATAATAATCGATAGATAACAAATGGCATCATCCCCATACGTTCAATTATTTTTAAGAACAGGAAAATACACGCATACGCAGAGATAAACGATAAACCGGCACCTAAAATTAACGTTGTCCAATCAACTACATGATCCCCTAATGCCAGCTCAATGGTGTAATACAAGCCCATCATTGAGATCACTGGAATTGCGAGTAAAAATGAAAAACGCGCAGCGCTTTGTTTATTCATCCCCAGCATTAAACCGGCGGTCATAGTAATACCCGAGCGTGACGTACCAGGGATCATCGCCATCGCTTGCGCCATACCGATCATCAGTGCTGATTTCCAAGTTAATTGATAAATTGTTTTAGTTTGCTTACCTTTTACGTCGGCATACCAAAGTAATAAGCCAAACAAAATAGTGGTGATTGCAATTACCCACGCACTGCGTAAATAGAGCTCGATTAAGTCTTTAAAAATTAAACCCAGTACAGCGGCTGGTATAGTGCCTAAAATAATCCACCAGCCAAGTTTACTATCATCTGTTGCACCTTGTGCACCAAATGATTTAAACCATGCCGCAAGTATTTCTACCACTTCTTTGCGGAAATAAATCACCACCGCAATCAAGGTACCAACGTGCACCGCAACATCGAAGGCAAGGCCTTGATCTTGCCAACCAAGAATTTGTGAAGGGAGAATGAGATGAGCTGAGCTTGAAATAGGTAAAAACTCAGTTAATCCCTGGATCAGGGCTAAAACAATAATTTCGATAATACTCATGGGTTAGTAAACTCCACCTTCCATAGTTTTTGCTTAGGGTTGTTGTAAGTATTCCACAACTGGGCAATTGTTTGCTTTGCTGTAGGATGATAAAAATCGGGGGCTATTTCTGCCAATGGCTGCAGGACAAAGGCATTTTTGGTGATTTCATCACGGGGTAACTGTGCAGGAGAATCACACACTACATCATCGTAAAACAGTAAATCTAGATCGAGTGTACGCGGGCTAAATTTTTTATCGTTATTTGTACGACCATTCTCTCGTTCAATCTGTTTGAGTAACTGACATAACTGGGGAAGCGGTATCTGTGTTTGTGCACCAATGACTGAGTTGTAAAAGTTATTACCTGCAAAGCCAACTGCTTCGCTTTCAAAGACACTGGAATGCTCGAATTCTACAAGGTGTGCTTTTAGGGCGATTAACGCTTGGCGGATATAATGTTCTTTATCAACATTAGAGCCAAGGCTAATATAAATTTGCGCCATCTTAACGTGCCTTGAGTCGGGTAATTTCAACACCTACAGTGCGTGCTTGCGCGACGGCTGCGGGTTTACTAACTCGAATGGTAACTTGTGTTGTAGCAAACTCGGTTAAAATGATAGCCGCTAGTTGCTCTACTAAGGTCTCCAATAACTCAACAGGCTTTGCTGTCGTGTGCGCGATTACTCTCTCACTTACCTTTGCGTAATCAAGTGCTAAGGCAATGTCATCGGTTTTTGCTGCGGGTTTAATATCACACAGCATCTCGATATCAAAATACAAACTCTGTTTAGTTTCTTTTTCAAAATCGTACACGCCTATGATAGTGTCAACATGTAGTTGCGATATAAAAACCTTATCCATAACTGCTCCAACTGGCAAAAACTTAAAACTCATTGACTTGAGTCTACATCGGCTATAATTTGCATTTATAGCCTTTATACACTTTAACTGTGTTTTATTATGTAAAAATTACCCATACAATAGCCTATAGGTACATCATGTAAAAATTACCCATATGATATAAGCGTATAGATACATTATGTATCTGCTATTTGAACCACGAAAAGTATGAATGCAATTTTTGCGGCCAATGATAGCCGAAAAACTGCGATTAAAAAATAAGGAAGCGCGTGATAGCCGTTTTAATGTTAGTTTTAGCCTATTTACTCGGGTCGATTTCATCAGCCATTTTAGTGTCTCGGCTATTTAAACTACCCGATCCTCGCAGCAATGGCTCAAACAACCCTGGCGCAACTAATGTTTATCGTCTTGGTGGCGCTGTTCCAGCCTGCTTAGTCTTAGTGTTTGATATTCTCAAAGGGACTATTCCTGTCTGGGGCGCTTATTTTTTACAACTTGAACCACTAATGCTGGGATTGATAGGGGTTGCTGCGTGTTTAGGACATATGTTTCCGGTATTCTTTCACTTTAAAGGCGGTAAAGCAGTTGCAACTGCATTTGGAACATTGCTACCCATTGGCTTGTTGTTAGGCGGGTTATTAATTTCAACCTGGGTGGCTGTTGTTGCTATTACACGCTATTCGTCACTTGGGGCATTAGTCGCCGTTTCTTTAGCGCCATTATACACTTGGTGGATCAAACCGCTTTATACCTTACCAGTAACATTTTTAACTATTTTGATTATCTTTCGCCACCACGCCAATATTAAACGTTTATTTAGTGGCAAAGAACCTAAAATTGGTGACAAAAAAACGCCACCAACTAAAGATGATAACAATACCTAAATTTAAATAGCCTCTAAACTATCTATCGGCCAACGTGGTTTCGTTTTCATATCAAGGCTGGCAAACTGCCCAGCCTTTAAGCGCTGCATACCCGCATAGGCGATCATGGCACCATTGTCAGTACAAAACTCTGTGCGCGGATAATAAACCTGTCCTTTCATGCCTTGCATTACACGCTCTAGTTGCGCACGTAGCTGTATATTGGCGCTTACACCACCGGCAATTACTAAGCGATTTATACCCGTTTGCTTTAAAGCACGCTTACATTTAATAACTAATGTATCAATAACTGCGGTTTGAAACGCATGAGCGATATCGGCTTTGGTTTGCTGATCATCGTCATTATTACGAATAGTAATTGCAGCCGCCGTTTTCAAGCCGCTAAAACTAAAGTCAAGGCCCGGTTTATCTGTCATTGGTCGTGGGAAAATAAAGCGCTTAGGAACACCTTGCTCAGCAAGTTTAGCTAACCGTGGCCCACCAGGGTAATCTAAACCAAGTAACTTAGCTGTTTTATCAAATGCTTCGCCTGCAGCATCATCTACCGATTCACCCAATACTTCATACTGACCAATCCCAGCGACTTTAACCATCATGGTGTGTCCACCTGATACGAGTAAAGCAATAAACGGAAATTCAGGCACGTTTTCTTCAAGCATTGGCGCCAGTAGATGGCCCTCCATATGATGAACAGCCACTGCTGGAATATTCCACCCATAGGCAAGTGAGCGTCCAATTGAAGTACCCACTAATAATGCTCCCACCAGTCCTGGGCCTGCAGTGTAAGCAATGCCATCGATATCTTCAGGTCCGCAACCGGCCTGTGCAAAAGCAGCATCGATTAATGGCAAGGTTTTACGAACATGATCTCGAGATGCAAGTTCAGGCACTACACCGCCATAATCTGCATGCACTTTTACTTGGCTATAGAGTTGATGAGCAAGTAGACCTTGTTCATCATCATAGATTGCAATTCCCGTTTCATCACACGACGATTCAATGCCTAAAATTCGCACTGCAGTTTTCTCCCATGCCCTTTGGCACTTTTAAATTCTTAAAATAAATCTCTTAATCAGAGTTTTGGTTACTTAAAGTGTAATACCAATGTTTGTTTGTCCATCAGCGATAGCATGTTGCTTTAACGCTTTCACATTTTCAGCTGTTACTCTGCCCATCTGCTCAACAAAATCAATTAACTCGCCTAACACTTCAATTTCGTATTGCATTAACGGATGTTCACGTACCGCTGTATTATCAGCCAGCTCACCTTCAACCGTTAATTGATATTCAATAAAACGCGCAACAGTCGCCTGAGAGATTTTACTAATGCTGATAAATTCTTGCTCATCTTTGGCAATTAAACCATGCATTAAACCTAATAAGGCAGTGGCGGCATCTATAGCAGGATAAGTACCGAACATATCAAAATCAGCGAGTTCTGGAACATTAGGCTCTATTTTCTCAATTTGCTTTTCAAGGCTTATTTTACTTTTCGGCAGTAAGATTTTTTCCCAACACAAATTAAGTGCACTGCGTAAAATAGCTTCGTCACCAAATCCTGTTGCTTCACTAAATAAACCATAATTAGGTAGCATGCGTTCAATTAATGCTGCCGCCAGTACCGCTTGCTGCAAATAGTTAAGCTCTCTTATACGCTGAAAATTATTCGCTTTAGTCATTATTTGGTGTCCTACAAGACCAACAAATTTCAAATGTTGGCCCATTATGCTCATTACAGTTGGGGCATACCCAATCAGGAGCGGATTGTTGTACTTGAGTGTAGTTTACCAATATTTGCCGCGCCTGGCGCTCTTTAATCACAAAAACCTGCACTCTCACTTGAGTTTGATCTAAAGGTATTTCGCCAGCAGCTCCTTGCAAGGACTCACCAAGTAACTGGCACTCAATATTGCTGTTAAGTAATAACCCTTTGACAATGTTTGCCTCTACCGCATTTGCAGCGCAATAGATTGTTAACCATTGAAATGGTGTTTGCTCTGTATTGTTGTTATTTATTCTATTTTGCAATGACAACCTCTTTTACTTTGCGATTAAATTACCCTAAGCTACTCTAAGCGAAGTAATTGTTATATAGGAAATAATCATGACCCTCACAACACCTGGACTGCTGTTCCCTGCAATCTCTTTGTTGTTATTAGCATATACCAACCGGTTTTTAGTGCTAGCACAATTAATTCGTGAACTTAACGCCCGCGAAGGAGAGACTATTCGACCATTAGTCGTTGCGCAAATAACTAACTTGAGAAAACGCATTAGACTCATTAGAACCATGCAAGTCTATGGCGTTGCATCTTTTTTAATGTGTACACTTTCAATGTTTGCATTATTTATCGAGTTTAAAACCACTGGCGTAATTTTATTTGGTATTAGCCTAGCCTGCCTTGCTCTATCGTTGTTAACCTCTTTATATGAAATACATATTTCATGTGACGCAATTGAAATTGAACTTAAAAACATTGAAAAAAAACCACTGAGCAACAAGGCAGACTAAAAAACAAGCACTATACTATTTAGGAGAATGATAAAACTAAAGGTGTAAATGTGAACGACTTTTTATTTTCAGAAAATGCCATTGAAGAGTCAGAAACTCAGTCACCACAGGCGTTTTGGAATATTCTCGTGGTCGATGATGAAGATGATATTCACCAAGTCACTAAGCTTGTGTTATCAGGATTTACTTTTGAAGATAAAGCCTTATGTTTGCACCATGCTTACTCAGCGCAAGCCGCAAAAGAATTATTACAACAAGATCTCGATTTTTCGGTTGGCCTAATTGATGTAGTCATGGAAACTAGCCATGCGGGTTTAGACCTAATAAAATTTATCCGTGATGATATCAATAACCACGACATCCGCCTTATTCTTCGAACAGGTCAACCTGGCGAAGCCCCTGAAGAAGCTGTGATACGTGAATACGACATTAACGATTACAAAAATAAAACTGAGCTGACGGCAATAAAAATGAAAACATTATTGTATTCAGCTCTGCGTTCACATCGTGATATTCAAATTATTGAGCGTCATAGAAAAGGTCTTGAAAAAATAATCAACGCTTCTAGCTCATTTTTAAAATGTGATAGTGTCCATGAATTTGCATCAACAATTTTATCCCATGTAACTAATGTTATGGGCTTAGATGACACTGAAATTTATTGTGCAGCAGCTGTTAACCAACAAACATCTCCTGCCACTGATTTTAAGCTACTGGCAGCCTCTGGTGTTGAGCCTGAACCTAATGCCAATATGATCCCCGAAGATGTAAAGCAATTATTTGTTGAGGCACACAATCGCAAATCATCCCAAAAAACCATGCATGACTACATTGGCTATTTTCCAACTCAGGCAGGCCTCGAAACAATGCTGTATGTACGTAAAGGCTCGTTATTAGGAACCACCGATTATCAACTTTTGGAGTTTTTTGCCAACAATATTGCTCTGGCTTACGATAACCTGAAATTACGCGAAATGATGAAGGATTCGCAAAAAGAGCTATCGTATATCCTCGGTGAAGCCGTTGAAAAACGTTCAAAAGAAACCGGTTCACATGTTAAAAGAGTTGCGCACTATAGTGAACTGTTAGGTAAGTTATATGGCTTAAATAACTTTGAGTGTGAAGTGATAAAACTCGCCTCACCCTTACACGATATTGGAAAAATAAGTATTCCAGATCATATTCTCAATAAACCCGGTAAGCTGGATGATCAAGAGTGGGCCATTATGCAAACTCACGCCGAAGTTGGTTATGATATTCTGAAGAGTTCGAATAATGAAATCTTAAAGTGTGGTTCAATCATTGCGTATACACATCATGAAAAATGGGACGGCTCTGGCTACCCAAATCAACTTGCAGGTAAAGATATTCATATTGTTGGCCGTATTACAGCTCTAGCGGATGTTTTTGATGCCCTTGGCAGTGATCGTTGCTACAAAAAAGCTTGGCCACTTGAAGAGGTGCTCGATTTGCTCAAGGAGCAGAGTGGCAAACAGTTTGAACCTAAACTTGTGGACATATTTCTTAACAATTTAGCACTTTTTTTGGAGATAAAAGAGCGTTACCCTAACTGATAGTTGTAAAAATTATGTGAAATACACTTTTCAAATTGGGTACAATGGATTACTATCCATTAAATTAATATCAATTATGTTCGCCAGTAGTGCGGCTTACTTATACAAAGGACTATAAAAGTGAGATTTGAACAATTAGAGCAATTTGTGGCTTTAGGTCAGCTACGACATTTTCGCCAAGCGGCCGAAACAACCAAAATTAGCACCTCAGCATTGACTCGCAGCATTCAAACCTTAGAGGACGAAGTTGGCTATGAATTAGTTAAACGCTCGACCCGCTCAGTGAAACTAACAACTGAAGGTGAGCTGTTTTTAGAGTACGCACAAGACACTTTAAGCAAGCTCGAAGAAACTAAAAAGCGTTTATTCCAATCAATTAATGGCTGCGCCAATGAGAAATTGGTAATTGGCTATACCAATCATGCAAGTGCAATAGTGCCTATTTCATGTGGCCAATTTCTAGCACAATACCCTCATGTAAAAATTGAAATGCAACTACAAGAACAAAGTGAGTTGGTGCGTAAGCTACAGTTAGGTGAAATTGATATTAGCGTTTGTTCGCAAGCAGTTAATAGTATTGGCAATGACATACACTTACCTGATCAACTTATTTTATTCGTTGCAAAAAGTCATCCTCTTGCGAATAAGAACAATCTTTGCAAACAAGATTTAAACGATTACCCTATGTATAGTTGTTTTTCACAATCAAAACAAATTCAAGCTATGCTGAATGAGGCTGTCGATAGTTTGAACAAGAGCAGCAGTATAAAAGTTGGCAGTATTGAGCAAGTAATGGACGGGTTGTGTAAATCAAACCATATTGCAATTAGCAGTATTGAACATGCAAGTTCGGTCGCAGAGAATAATAACCTGCTCCAGTTAAAAACCAATAAGAACTTAGCTCATGAGCAATTGATTGTACAAACCAGCCAGCAAGTTACTGCTGACGACCCAATAAACCAGCTCCTGTCATTAATAGAAAAGACAGCGTTATCAATTAATTCTTAAGTAACAGCATGAAAACCAAGCCTAAAGCAGAACTCTGGCTTGGTTTCTAAATCTTCAGTAGTACCTTTGCATCATTTTAAGCTAAACTACGCGCCTTCCCTGCTATATAGTACAATTAATGAGCCTTAACCTGATCCCTGGACGTTATTTAACTGACATAGAAACTCATGGCTACGCCGTGATCGAAAATATGTTTGATGAAACACTGACTAACGCGTTGATAGAAGATTGTTATTGTATCAACCCCAATTTTAAATCAGCAGGAATTGGCCGTCAGCAGGATTTACAAATAGACAAGAGTATACGCACCGACAAGACCTTTTGGTTTGATGGTAGTAGCCAAGCTCAAATTGATTATCAAAATGCGCTAGAAGATATTAGAGTAAACTTGAATCGTTATTTCTTTTTGGGTTTATTTGATTATGAGTGTCACTATGCGAAATACCAGCATGGCGACTTTTATAAAAAGCATTACGACGCATTTAAAGGGCGATCGAACCGTGTATTTACTACTGTATTTTACTTAAATACAGTGCAATCTGGTGGTGAGTTAGTGATTTACAAACCTAAAAGTAAAGACGTTGAAATCACTATTCAGCCTAAAGCTGGTACGTTCGTAATGTTTGAAAGCGAACGCTTTATGCATGAAGTACTGCCGACAATTGATAATCGCTATTCAGTTGCGGGTTGGTTTAGGAAAAACACTTCAATCAGTGGCGTCATTGATCCACCTCGCTAACACTATAGATTAAATGGCAAGGACGCCACTAAGCCAATAAAAACGACCATACCGACATAATGGTTATTTAAAAAAGCTTTAAAACAATGCTCTCTATTACGACTATGAATTAGAAATTGTTGGTAAACCAAAAAGCCACATGCCACACATAGACCAAGCCAATACGGCATTGCTAATTGACTCGTATAACCAATTAAAGCCAACAAACCTATAAATACACCATTTAGCGCAAAAATAATGATTCGATCGGCACTACCAAACAATATCGCTGTAGACTTTACGCCAATTTTCAAATCATCATCTCTGTCTACCATGGCATACATAGTATCGTAGGCCGTAGTCCACGCAATATTAGCGATAAATAACAACCAGCCAAGCAGTGGGATAGTACCTGTTGCAGCCATAAAAGCCATCGGAATAGCCCAACCAAAAGCTGCACCTAGCACTATTTGCGGTAGATTAGTGTAACGTTTCATAAATGGGTAGCTAAATGCCAATAGCAATGCCCCGACTGACAATAATATGGTTTGCCAACTGAGTAACAACACCAGTATGAAAGCAATTATGATAAGCAACAAAAATAAGCTTAATGCTTCGCCACTACTCACCAAGCCAGAAGCTAAGGGTCTTTGTGCTGTGCGTTTTACCGCGCCATCAATTTTACGATCTGCGTAATCATTAATAACACAACCTGCGCTGCGCATAACAAATACACCAAAGCTAAATACCACAAAATTAAGTAGGCTTGGCATACCATCACTTGCAAGCCACAATGCCCAATATGTAGGCCACAATAGCAATAAAGTACCGATAGGCTTATCGGTGCGCATTAACTGCTTATAATACGGTATATGAGCAATGTGCAAGGCGGCAAATTTCATAGATATAGATAAGCCTCTGGTAAAAATATTTCAGCTACTAAAAAACGGCTTTGCGCCAACGAAAAAATACTGCGACGCCCCCACAAGGGTTTTACAACTACAGAGTATTGGCTAACAAGTTGCTGTACTGGGTGCTGACAATCAAAACGCGCTATTTCAATTTCGGTACGTTTTAAGTCCGGATGTTGAAAAATAACATCACCTAAAGGCCGATTACCCAGTGCCAATAATTGCTGTTGTTGCATATCATCGGTGGCAGGCAGCCAGCTTTGTGCGTATACCATAGGGATGCCATCACAAAGCAACAAAACCTCACGATTAATACCAATACGTTGTGAACAATCTAATAATTGTTGTTGTGAAATACTCAATTCAAACTCTTTCTCACTAAGCACTTTTACAGAGAATTCACCACACTGTGTTTTTAATTTAGCCGTCAGTGAGTTGGGCTCAAGTAGCCAGTCTTGCTCGTTACAAGACAAAGAATTGATTGATGTACCTAACTGCCAATCCGCAGTTACAGAAACAGGAAATGTGATCACGATAACTCTATTTAATAATAACCCTTTAAATGATACCACTGCCCGCGTCGGGGAAAAAGTGATGATTAATGAATATAATAGCTGCATCAGCCTGTATCTTAGCCATTATTACGTATAGACTAATAACAATTAATTACAGGGCTCTCTACTGAATATGAAAAAAACGCTTTACGCTGGCATATTAATTAGCACTTTCTTTATTAGCTTGTTTAGCAGCTTTGCAAGCAAAGCTGAATCAACTGTGGGCTACTTTGGTTTCGAACCCGATATCATTACCAACTATATTGGTCAGAGTAATAAAAAGTTAGGTTATGTGCGTATTACTGTAGATTTAATGCTCAGTGATATGTCAAACATTGCTATTGTTGAGCATCACACCCCGTTACTTAGAGATGCATTGGTAGAAATTTTATCAAAAGAGCCTGAAGAAAAAATTAAATCACTCACCGGCCGTGAAGAGATCAGAAAGCGTTGTGCCGAAAAACTCAAAACCCTGTTAAAACAAGAAACAGGGCAAGAGATCATTCGCGAAGTATTATTTACTAAATATTTATATCACTAAGTACTTATATAACTGAGTATCTTAAGCTGTTTTTTTAGTAAACAATTGAGCGGTAAACGCGTAAGCCATACCGCTTAATAGCCCACCTAAGTGCGCCCAGTTAGCCATACTTACAAACAACATGTCAGCAAAGCCTAGTACCAGCCAAATCAGCATAAAACCAATAATACCATTAGTTACTAAAGCCGGTTGTTGCGGGTTCAATGCCCGATGGATCCAACAAAACCCAAGTAAACCATAAACAACGCCACTTAAGCCGCCAAAGTTAGGGCCAACCATAATAAACTCAGCCCAATTACTAAATAGCGCGGTCACTAAAAAAAGACCTACTAAAGTACTTTTACCACTGAGCTTTTCAATACCATCGCCTAGCATGATCCACCACATAATATTAAACACTAAGTGCACAGCAGTAAAATGCACAATTGCAGGTGTAAGCCAAGTTAATGGTTGATCGGGTTTAAACTGTAATACGCTATAAATTGACTCAAAGCCACCGAGTAAGAAGGCAATGTAAATACCTACACATAATAAAGTGACCGTTTGGTTTAACCAGCTCAATGATTTAAAGCGTGCTTTTAAATTTAATTCTTGGCCTTGATAGCTCAACGGTGACTGCGTACTTCCTACTTGCCAAGATGCCTCTTGATAACGGGCATGATTGGGGTTTTCTACAAACGCTTGCCATAATGGCTGAGCTTGATGGAAATGCTCTGGGGCAACACAAATAATTACCGTTTTTCCATCTTGCGATCGAAGCTCGCCCTGTAAGCCTTGGCTTTTTATATAATCAATAAAGCCTTGTGCTGCACGTGGATTATTTATACTACCCAGTTCGATCATCGTTCCACTTGCTCCGGCAATTGGGTTTCCCACTGGGTAAAACCACCATCCATACTGTATACATCTTCAAAGCCTTGCTCAGCTAAGTAGCTGGCTGCGCCTTGTGAGCTCATACCATGATAACAAACAATAATAATTGGCTGATCAAACTCTTTGTTCATCATAAATTCGCCAATATTGGCATTTGATAAATGCTCTGAACCCGGAATATGCCCTGCTTGATACGAATTAGGATCGCGAATATCAGCAATCACGACATCATCTTTATTAAGTAGTGCTTGAGTTTCGGTAATTGAAATATGCTTAAATGCCATAGTACTCTCTTATAATTACAAAAAAGGCGACAAATGCCGCCTTTAATTCTCTTAACAAGTGGATAATTAATCCCAGTTAAGAATTACTTTCCCCGATTGGCCTGAAATCATCATATCAAAGCCAGCTTGGAAGTCATCTATTGAATATTGATGAGTGATGATTGGGTTTAGATCGAGCCCTGACTGAATAAGACTGGCCATTTTGTACCAGGTCTCAAACATTTCACGGCCATAAATCCCTTTGATCACTAAGCCTTTAAAAATCACTTGGTTCCAATCAACCGCCATATCAGATGGTGGAATACCTAGCATGGCAATTTTACCACCGTGATTCATGTTATTTAACATGCTATTAAATGCAACCGGTACGCCTGACATTTCTAGACCAATATCAAAGCCTTCTGTCATACCAAGCTCTTTAATAATATCTTCAAGCTTTTCATTAGCCACATTAACTGCACGCGTTGCGCCCATTTTACGCGCAAGGTCTAATCGGTATTCATTGACATCGGTGATCACTACATGACGTGCGCCAACATGTTTTGCAACTGCAGCAGCCATAATACCAATTGGGCCTGCACCTGTGATCAAGACATCTTCACCCACTAAATCGAATGACAGTGCTGTGTGTACTGCATTACCGAATGGGTCAAAAATAGAAGCTAACTCATCACTGATATTGTCTGGAATTTTAAATGCATTAAACGCTGGGATCACTAAATACTCGGCAAAAGCCCCCTCGCGGTTAACACCTACACCAGTGGTGTTACGGCATAAATGAACACGCCCAGCGCGACAGTTACGACAATGGCCACAGGTAATATGCCCTTCGCCCGATACTCGGTCACCAACACTAAAACCGCGAACTTCTTGACCCATATCAACCACTTCACCGACATATTCATGACCTACTACCATAGGCGTAGGAATGGTGTTTTGCGCCCACTCATCCCACTTATAAATATGTACGTCAGTACCACAAATAGCGGTTTTACGAATTTTGATTAATAAATCGTTATGCCCAACTTCAGGTTTTGGCGCATCCGTCATCCAAATACCTGGTTCTGCTTTTAATTTAGATAATGCTTTCATGAATCACACTCAATAAAAAAACCGCTGCGAAGGCAACGGTTTAAAATAAATTAATTAGATAATGCCCATTTCTTTACCAATACGGGTAAAGGCGTCAATTGCGGTATCTAATTGCTCAATGCTGTGCGCAGCAGAAATTTGTGTACGAATACGCGCTTGG
The DNA here is from genome assembly GCF_014163635.1 of Pseudoalteromonas sp. SR44-8. Classification (NCBI taxonomy): domain Bacteria; kingdom Pseudomonadati; phylum Pseudomonadota; class Gammaproteobacteria; order Alteromonadales; family Pseudoalteromonadaceae; genus Pseudoalteromonas; species Pseudoalteromonas sp. SR44-8. The sequence continues at coordinate 22,257 of NZ_JACJDS010000020.1, read as the reverse complement.
CCTTTTGGCACCACTGGGAATGAAAAACCAGTGACGTAAATGCCTTCTGCTAATAACTTATCAGCCATTGCCGACGCAACTTTAGCATCACCTAACATTACTGGAATAATCGCGTGATCTTTACCCGCACAGGTAAATCCAGCCGCTTCCATTTGCTCACGGAAGTATTTAGCGTTTGACCATAACTTAGCACGCAATTCACTGCCATTTTCGAGCATTTCTAATACTTTGATTGATGCTGTAACGATTGAAGGCGCTAATGAGTTTGAGAATAAATATGGGCGAGAGCGCTGGCGTAACCATTCAACTATTTCTTTTTTACCTGATGTATAACCACCCGATGCACCGCCAAGCGCCTTACCTAAAGTGCCGGTAATAATATCAACACGGTCTAGCACGTTGCAGTACTCAGGTGTGCCTTTGCCGTTTTCACCGACAAAGCCAACGGCATGAGAGTCATCAACCATAACAAGTGCATTGTATTTATCAGCAAGGTCACAGACCGCTTCAAGATTACAAATAACCCCATCCATTGAGAACACACCATCGGTGGCGATTAATTTTGTTTTTGCACCCGCTTCATCGGCAGCAATCAATTGCTTTTCAAGATCTGCCATATCATTATTTGCATAACGGAAGCGCTTTGCTTTACATAAACGAACGCCATCAATGATAGAAGCATGATTTAACGAATCAGAGATAATCGCATCATCAGCGCCTAAAATTGTTTCAAATAAACCGGTATTGGCATCAAAACATGATGAATATAAAATCGTGTCTTCAGTTTCTAAAAATTCACTGATCTTCTTCTCTAATGTTTTATGAATGTCTTGTGTACCACAAATAAACCGTACTGACGCAACACCAAAGCCATGGTCATTTAAGCCGTTTTGTGCAGCCTGGATCAGCTCGGGGCTATTCGCTAAACCTAAGTAATTATTTGCACAGAAGTTAATAACTTTATCACCAGAAGCAACTTGAATTTGTGCTTGCTGCTGCGAAGTAATAATACGCTCATTTTTATATAAGCCTTCGGCTTTTACATCTTCAATTTGCTGCTGAAGCTGAGTAAAAAACGCAGATGCTCTCATCTGTAATCTCCAAATTATTGAACGGGGTGAGCGTACTTAAGTTAACACGGCTCATCTTTGTGGCTATTGTAAAAGTTTAGTCAAACAAATGCACTGTTTGTAGTTCATCGCAGAAATAAGGAACTGACAACTTATGCTGCCAGTTTACATTGGGCTATAGCAGTATTGAGGGTAAGTCTGCTAACGAATCACAAACATGATCTGCCGAGTCGATGGCTACCGCATCAAACTCCTGCCCGGATCGTACAAGCACCCGAGTGCCAATAACCGCTTTACTTGCCGCTTGCATGTCGCTTAGTTTGTCTCCAACCATAATGCTGCAAGCTGGATTGATATGATGATCAGCGATACCTTGCAGTAACATGCCCGGAGCTGGTTTACGACAATCACACTCTTTGAGGTATTCGGGTAATGCTTTTTTCGGGTGGTGTGGGCAAAAGTAAACATCCGTCACCTTTACTTGATGCGCAGCAAATTGGGCTATCATCCACTGTGTTAAAGCGTGAAAATCCGCCTCTGAATAGTAACCACGGCCAATACCAGATTGATTAGTCACTATGATCAGTTTATAGCCTGCATCAGCAAACGCCTTACATGCAGTAAATACGTCTGGCACAAATTCAAATTTATCCGACTCATAAACATAACCATGATCGATATTAACCACGCCATCACGGTCTAAAAATAAGGCTTTATTGATATTGCTCATAATTGCTCTTTCTCAACCACAAGGTCAAACATCAAAGCTACTTCATCAACACTTATTTGGCTCATTAGATCACTGCCTTTAACCCGCGTACCCCAAGGTAATCGCTCAGCGGTTTTACCAGTTTGCTTGAGTAAGTTTTGGTGATATACCTCAACCACGTAATTTTGATATAAATAGGGTCCAGTGCGTTTCGGGTTTGAGTGGGCATATAAACCAATAACGGGAGTGCCTACGGTGACGGCCATATGAGCAGGGCCTGTATCAGGTGCTAATACCAATGCAGCTCGTTTAAGTACGCAAAGCAACTCTTTGAGTTTGGTTTTACCCACTAAATTAAGGATTGGCGTTGTAGTGGCTGCAATAATGTCATCACTGAGCGTCACTTCAAGCTCTGTCGGGCCACCCGTGATCACCACATGAAACCCTTGCTTGTAGGCATGTTCTGCAAGCTTAGCATAGCGTTCAGCCAACCAATTGCGTTCTTTTTTACTGGCAGCTGGAGAAATCACAAAAATTCGCCCCTCTAATCGCTCCGTACCAAGTAATTCATCAGCATTACTTTGATCATGTTCGCTGACTGGCATTTGCCAGTTTGGTTGATAATCAGGTACACCTATCGCCTGCGCAAAGCCTTTAAAGCCTTCTAACACATGAGCCTGCTGCTGTGGTGCAATGCGCTGGTTAATAAACAAGCTATGCAATTCTTTTGAGCGCGCCCAATCAAAACCAATTTTAACTTTTGCAGGAATACAACGCGCCACTAAGTTAGCTCGAAGTGCCACTTGCATATGCAGCAACACATCAAACTTACGCCCTTTAAATTGTTGTTTTAATTGCTGATAGGCTGCTTTGCCTTGTTTTTTATCAAACACCACCAGCTCAACACCGGGTAAATCAGCTAGTAACATGGCTTCAATTTTGCCGACCACCCAGGTAACTTTTGCATTGGGGTGCGCTTTTTGAATTGCCTGCACTGCAGATACGCCATGGCAAACATCACCAATTGCTGAGAGTCTTAAAATACAAATATCTGAATAGGTGGTTAAGTCAGTCACAGGTGTCCTTTGCTTCATGCTGGATAATTATCATGATCTTAAATTAACCACCCACTATTGCAAGCACTTATGCTCGGCTTTAAAACAGGTTAAGATAGCACTATCACCTGCAATAAAATAAGTACGCCATGTTTAACCAGCAAACCATCAATGAACACATTATTTTAAGCCATCCTGAGCATAGTGCCGAAATTAGCTTAAATTGGTTTGATAATGAATATTGGCAGCAGCAAGGAAAAATTGTCGGCGCCAAAAAAGGTCGCGCAACTGCATGGTTTTTCTGCCATAACGGACTAACAGCAGTGCTCAGGCATTATTGGCGTGGCGGTTTAGTGGGTAAAGTGCTAAGTGATCAATATGTGTTTTTTGGACTGGAAAAAACCCGTGTTTACCAAGAGTTTTCATTAATGATGAAACTGTGCGAATTAGGTCTAAATGTACCAAAGCCGATTGCAGCTAAAATATCGCAAGCTGGCTTAATTTACCGTGGCGATATAATTACTCAAGCTGTTGCAGGCGCACAAAGTGTGCTTGATATATTAAAACAACGTCCCTTTAGCGCACAAGAGTTAATTAAAGTAGCACACACGATTGCGGATTTTCATAATCATGGGGTGTATCACGCTGATTTGAATATTAACAACATTCTATTTGATGAAACGGGCGAGATATACATTATTGACTTTGACCGCGGTGAACTAAAACTCCCCGCCAGTAATTGGCAACAAGCTAATATGACCCGCCTTGCTCGTTCGTTTCATAAAGAGCAAGGCCGAAATAAAGTAATGCATTGGCAAACTACAGACTGGCAGCAGTTACACACAGCATACCAGTCCACTCTTAAAATATAGCCGTTAAGCCTTTATTTTACTGATCACTTTTGACGTAGAGCAGCCATTTAAAAACTCAAGTACTTCAACTTTTCCGCCATGGCGAAGTACATGATCAGCGCCTGCAATTTGTTCAACAGTGTAATCTCCACCCTTTACTAAGATATCAGGACTGATCAGCTCAATTAATTTAGCGGGTGTATCGTTTTCTTCAACTGCACCAAATGGAATTACCCAATCAACTGATGCCAAAGCGCTCAGCACCATAGCACGCTCATCAAGCGGGTTAATAGGGCGCTCAGGACCTTTTAAACGCGTTATTGATTCATCATTATTTAAACCGACGACTAGACGATCTCCACGTGCTTTGGCTTGTGCTAAGTAACGCACATGCCCCGCATGTAAAATGTCAAAACAACCATTGGTGAACACGATAGTTTCACCATTTTGCTTTGCAAACTCAATATGCTGAAGCACATCATCAAATGGGGTTTGATAATGCTCGCCGGTTTTTTGTAAGTATTGACCTAACTTACGACTTAACTCTTCAGGCGATACCGTAGCTGCCCCTAATTTACTCACTGCAATTCCAGCCGCAAGGTTAGCAATTTCCACAGCATCTTTAGGCTGCATTCCTGCACCTAACATCACCGCCAGAGTTGCAATAACAGTATCACCAGCGCCAGTAACATCACTGACTTCAAGCTGTTGCGCTGCAAAATCGTGTTTTTCATCGGCACTAATAAGTGACATACCTTGCTCTGAGCGAGTCAATAGCATGGCCGCGATCCCTGCATTGCTGATCAGTGCTCGAGCACTGTCTGCTAAATGCTGTTCCGAATCTGTTTTACCACCGGCAAGCTTGAATTCATTCAAGTTAGGAGTAATAAAATCAGCACCGCGATATAAGTTTAAGTCTGAGGATTTAGGATCAATTAGAACTGTTTTTCCAGCACCTTTAGCAAGTTTTATCATTTGCTGGATCAAGCTTAATGAGCCTTTGTTATAATCTGAGAACAAGACAAAGTCGTACTCATCTAATACTAATTCCAGACGGTTTAAAAGTAGTTGACTGTGTTGCTCAGTAAACATCTCTTCTAAGTCAAGTCTAACGACTTGTTGATGACGGCTAATCACACGCATTTTTGAAATAGTTGGCAAATCACAAACACTGACTAATTGTGAATCTATACGTTCATCAGCAAGAATTCGCTCTAATATTTGGCCGCTTTCATCTTCACCAATTAAACCCAACAAGCCAACTTTACCATCTAAACGGGCAATATTTTTTGCCACGTTTGCGGCGCCACCGGCTTTATCTTCAAATTTACTTACTTTAACTATAGGCACAGGTGCTTCTGGCGATATGCGCCCTGAATCACCATGCCAATAACGGTCAAGCATCACATCCCCAACCACTAATATTTTAGCGTTAGACAGTTTTTTTAATAACGCTAAATCCATTAACTCTGCCCCGCTACAACCATATCAATGGCTTCACATAACCAATGACCAATAAACATATGTGCTTCTTGAATACGTGCGGTTTCGTCATCTTTAATAATAATGGATAATTTAGCGATATCTTTTACTTTACCGCCATCGCGGCCTGTAAATGCAACTGTATAAGCACCTATTTCATTTGCAGCAGCTAACGCTAAATTAATATTAGCGCTAGTACCAGAGGTAGTTAAACCAATCACTAAATCCTCAGGCTTACATAACGCAAGAACTTGACGCTCAAAAACTGTGTCAAAGTGATAGTCATTACTATGCGCAGTTAAGATGGAAGTGTCGGTTGTTAGCGCCATAGATGCTAATGGGCCACGTTCTAATTTGTAGCGTACGACGAACTCTGCTGCTAAATGCTGAGCATCTGCTGCGCTGCCACCATTACCAAACCAAACTACTTTTCCACCAGCTTGCAAAGTACTGTGGCAAACTTCAAGCAATTGCATTACTTGAGGGTGATATGTTTCCATCGTTTCAAACAATACTTGGTGACGGGTTAAACTTTCAAGGTAGCTGCTCGCTACAGAATCAATATTAGACATGGGTAATCCTCTCAAAATTAGTCTGACTAGCTACTACCAAAAAAGTGCCACTGACAACCACGTATAGTTATCACCAAATACATCTTCGCCGTAAGTTAAAGTTGTTTCAATATTATATTCTTGCCACTTTCGGTTGTTACTAATTTGTAATTCAATGCCTTGCTCGTAATGCGCACTCTCATTACCATAATCATTAATATAGCCGCTTTCATTATCAATTAAAGTAAATTTTGCACGCCAAAATGAACCTGTAGTGGCAGCATAAGCGGCTTCTATACTATGAATGTTCGACGGCACACCATCACCGAAATAACGCTGATCGGCAGCATAATGGCCTACTACATAACCATCATTAGTATTACCAAACGTCGGGTATATGTAATTCTTATACCAAAGACTATGCATGTTAGTATATTCATAGCGAAGTGATAAACCATTAGTTAATTGAGGTAAAAATACCCCATAGCTATATACAATATTACCAAATTGGTAGTTTTGGTGCTCTTTAGTATCTTCACCACCATACTCAAAATAAAGCTCTGTTGGTATTCCCCAATTAAAGTTCACAACACTTGTTATTGAAGCAAACTGGTCGCCAAGCTCATTATCAGGACCTCCAGCAAGTTCGCTATTATCATTTCCAGCCGGATCAAAAAATGCTTTAACTACATCGCTAAAGCCAACATCGCGAGGCCCACCACCAAATTGCATCATACGATTAATGCCGATTTTCCAACCCTCTACAGGCTCTAAACTAATATGTGTGCCAGCTAAACGAGGTGTGCCATCATGTAATTCATTTTGATATAATATGCCTTTTTCAACATGCTCAAGCTCAGAATAGTAAAGCTCAAAATCAAAGTTCCACCAATTATGAGCTGGTGCCACCATCCCTAATGAAATAGATGGCGAGGTACGGGCATTAGTAGAAACAATCTGAGCTGATTGTTTGAACGGCGAAAACCAATGCTCTTTGTAACCAATATTTAACTGCAAGTCATCGCCAGCAAAGCTGACAAAACTATTATAATTAATAAATTTATTTTGCTTCGCGCGATAATCGACACCTACTTGCATCAAGGTATAGTCATTAGGACGCCAAATACCCTCAAAGAATACTTGCCCCCACTCATCAGAGCTCAAACCACGTTGATTGGCAAGTTTGGTTGCATTGCTGCCATCAGCACGCACCTTAACACCTACTCGAGTAATATTATCGCTGCCTTGATAAGGCTTAATTTTAGCACGTATTGCCGCGACTAAACTTGGCTGTGCATTTTGCAATTTAGTAAGTGCCGCTTCAACTTCCTTTAGGCGATAAGGCTTTGTCATCGGTGTGCCTGACGTCAATGCAAATAACGTATCGAGTTGATGATCAAGCTGTGCATCCATGCCAATTGGTAAGTAAGCAGTTGGTGTTGCAAGTGAAGGCAATGCGCAACTCATAAAACTGGTTAATACCACGGCTTTTATCAATTTGAATTTCATAACGACTATATTTTTCATTAAGGGACGCAAATATTACCAAATTAGCCGTAACTAAACACCCAAAACTCTCTATTCTAACGCTTTTTAACAATTTCGCATTTTGCTTAAAGTGTATCCGCGTTATCATTAGTGTTTATAATTCGAGGCTGAAAAATGGCACGCTTTTTTTATTCACTGATTCTTTATTTGCTAAGTCCTCTCATAACCTTTTATTTATATATACTTAGAGGTAAAAAGAACGCAGGTTATCGCGCGCACTTTGCTGAACGGTTTGGCTTCATTACAGTAAAAAACACCTCACAAGAAAGTACAGTATTAAAAGATGATCTAATTGTGATCCATTGCGCTTCAGTTGGTGAAGTACTTGCTGCAACGCCTTTGCTTAAAGAGCTACAATACCAGCAGCCAAGTAACTCATTTATGATAACCTGTAATACCCCTACAGGCCGTGAACAAATACATAATAATTTTAAAGACTCGGTACAGTGCGCCTATTTACCTATTGATTACCCTTGTGCTACAGCGCGCTTTTTAAAGCGTGTTAAACCCACGTTAATGTGTATTTTAGAAACCGAACTTTGGCCTAATCTTATGGCGCAGTGCAAACAACAGAATATTCCTGTACTGGTACTCAATGCGCGGCTTTCAGCAAAATCACAACAGGGTTATCAAAAAGTAGCGCCATTAACTAAGGTTATAATGCAATCAATTACCGCTTTAGCTAGTCATAATCATGAAGACGCTAAACGCTTTATTGAGCTTGGCCTCAATGAGCAAAAAGTGCATATTACTGGCTCAATTAAATTTGATATAAAGCCAACTAGCGAGCAGTTAGACAAAGTCGACACCCTAAAAAGCCAATACAATAATCAGCGTTTTATCTGGGTTGCCGGTTCCACGCACCCTAGTGAGCATGAGCTAATATTAGCTGCTCAGCAGCAGCTGCTAAAACAGATTCCAGATGCACTGCTAGTTATTGCGCCGCGCCACCCAGAACAATTTGATAAGGTCGCCACATTGCTTGAAGACTCACCATTGAGCTTTAGCCGCCGCAGTAAAAATAACTATCAAAGCGAGCAAGTACTCCTTGCTGATACTTTAGGTGAATTGCAATGTTTATATGGTATGGCCAACATCAATTATATTGGCGGCAGTTTAATTGCACGTGGCGGGCATAACCCTCTCGAGTCAGCGGCATTTTCTGTCGGTGTTTTAACAGGCCCGCATACCTATAATTTCAACCATGTTTACCCTGAACTGATTGCATCAGGTGGGTGTATACAAGTAAGCGATACAACGAAGTTAGCGGAGCAACTATACGAGCTTCATCAGCAACCAGCGTTTTGCCAGCAGCTAGGTCTACAGGCAGCACAATGTGTTGCTAACAACCAAGGCGCCATCGCGAAAACGATCACCATCATTAATAAATTTTTAGAGCCACACAATGACTGAACAAACAAAATTAACCTTACCAGAACAACAAACCCGCTTATGGGTAGCTAATGTCATTGTTAAATATAACTTTTGCCCCTTTGCCCGTAAAGAAGTTGAAAATAATTGCATTCATTATCAAACTAGCCAAGCAACCAGCATTGATGATGCTGTGATGGAGATGATCGAACAATGTATTGAACTTGATCAACAACCGACTCGAGAGACTACATTATTGATGTTTGAACAAGGCTTTACTGACTTTGAGGAATTTTTAGATTTAGTGGATTTAGCCAATGCGCTATTAGTTGCCCAAGGCTTTGAAGGTAAATATCAAATAGCCAACTTTCATCCTGACTATGTGTTTGCCGATAGTGATGACAATGATGCAGCAAATTACACTAACCGCGCGCCTTTTCCTACCTTACATCTAATTCGTGAGGCTAGTATGAGTGCAGCACTTGATGATTATAATGAACCTGAATCAATTCCAGATCACAACATCAATTTAGCTCGCCGAAAAGGCATCGACTTTTGGCAACAATTACTTGCTGGATGCAAAAAGCCGAGCGCTTAGTCACTCAGCTTTTAGCAAAAAGGAATGTTACTTTTTAACCCATTCTCCGTTCACTTCAACAAAGTGACCCGATTGGGTTTTCTCAATCGTTTTAGCAGCTGCCAGCGCTTCTACTTGAGAAAGCGACAAGTTGTTCTTTTTAGCGAGCTTTAAATATTGTGCTTTACGTTTTGCATTAATTTCATCAACCACCGCTTTTGCCTCTGCATTTTGCACCACAAGCCCTAAATAGCCCGAGCTATCCTCACCTACTAGCCCTTGATTTTTTGCATCATCTAACGAAATGGCCCAAGCCGAAAACGACAAACACACCGCACTTAATAAAGTGACAATGCTTAGTTTTTTATTTTTTACTATATTCATACTTGCTCCTTAAAATAATTCGCTGTCATCACTAAATAAACTGTCGAGTTCTTTATCAACTTTTACGCGGATTTCATGATCGACCTTAACATTTAAGTTAATTGTTATAGGCTCCTTGGCGGCCACCTCAACACGATGCGTACATGCACTGAGTAATCCCAATGCGGTCAATATTACTAACCATTTAGTCATTATTACTTCCTTTTGTTGAATACTCTTGTTCAACTTTTTGCGTAATTTCATCACTTAAGCGCAGTGCTCGTAATAGTGTGAACACGTTTTCTTCATGATTATAGTTAAAATTAACTTGCTGTGCTTGCTGTTGATTATACCCTTGCAAATTAACGCCTAAGGTCATCCAGCCGTCAGGTTTTAAGTTAACACTACTTTTAATACTCTGAATATCTAAATTTTCAAGCAAGCCAAGTATAGGCCCTAACTCTTGTTGTTGAGCCTTTACCGAATTAAAAGCTGCATTATCAGTGATAAGTAATTTAGCAGCACCTTGATTAACAAGCTGCCCACCTTTAACCTCAATACCCGCTTTTGTGAAGTAAACAGGCAAGTGTCCAGCTACATTTCCAGTTAAGCTAATACCCGATTTAGCATCAAGGGTAATGACCTTGCTAGCATCTATATTGTCAAATGTAACTAATGCTTGTTGCGGCTCTTCTGTAAGGCGATATTTATCCAGCAAGAAATGCCCTCCCATAACCTTCCCTGTAAGCTCCGTAACAGCAAGTTCATTTGCCCGTACTTGCCAAAACCCTGTTAGCTGCTTCACCACAGCACCAGCTCGTAATTCACTTAGTTCAAATGTAGAAGGCACAACATTAAGCTGCCCTGAATCATAACGACCTATAAATTGAGTATTAAAATGCTTAGCAAGGTAATCTGTGTATAAACCACTTACACCGACTAGCTGTAAAGAGAGATCGGCCTGTTGCAGATTAATATCACCAGCAATACGGCCACTGACTTTACCATCTGTTAAGGTTGCAAGCGGCACAAATTGATGAAGCAGTGGATTAAGCTTAGTAACTAACTGCTCTGAAATTATCACCTCAAATGGATGAGCTGTGCTTGTTATATTATGCATTGCCACAAGCTCTATCCCTTCTACATATATATGATGAGATGCTTGCAGGGCACGACTTTGTAAACCTGTTGAGCTTATACGAATATCGTTAAGTCGTAATTCTTCCGTTTGTAGCTTGGCTAACTTTGTTTCACTGGTTAAATCAAAAAACAATTCCCCTGCTGACAAACTTCCTGCAGCTGTTAGCTGATTCGCCAGCTGAGATAGTTTAATATTCCCCATATTAACAGTATCAATCTGACTCGATAAGCTAGCGGTTAAGTATTGATTACTTTGTAGCTTCGCCTTAAAAGTTGCTTGGTAATTATCAATGCCAATATCATTAACTTTTAATTGCCCCAGCGCTAATTTTGCTGACAATTCGAGAGCAGGCTGTGCAGCCAATATGCTATTTATTGAAAAATGCCCTTGTGCACTAATATGCTGCGCATCAACATCGATAAAATCAGGCAGCGTAGCCACTTTTAACTGATAGTTACCATCAATATCACTGCTAACAACACTCGCGGCTATATCTAATAATGCAATATCATCACTCGAAAACGACAACGCGAATTGTGCCAATAGGGTTTCTAAAGGATTCTTTATATCAACCGCTAACTGTTTAACATTCATTAGCAGTTGTGATCCTGCCTGCAATGTTAGCTGATCTAATGTCAATTGAGTGTCTTGCACAATGATCTTACTAGGTAAAACTAATCGCCAATTTAACGGTATTTGCCGAGTAACAAATTGCTGCTGTGCATCATCATCGATAACACCACCCAAACTTTGTAAACACTCATTTTTGCCATTGAGTGTTGTTGCTAATTGCTGAGCATCTAGGGTTAATGTTTTTGAATTTAAGTTATAGTGACTACTGACTTTGCCACTACTTTTAATTGTCAACGAGCAGGTATTAATGGCGTAAGTGAAATCAGCACCTAGCTGAGTGTCTATATCGAGTGCAATACCATCAAAAACGAACCTATGTTGGCTAGTTAAATTAAGTCCTGCAATCGAGTTTACAGTCGCAGCCTTAAATGTAGAAAGTAGTCGCTCATCAAGCTCAATATTTCCTGCCAGCTTGGTATTTTTAACGTCAACCTCAGCTTTTACATCACCAGTAACAACAAACTCATTTAACATCGGCTCATTTATGCTGATAATAAGTGGCTTTTTTAATTGAGACTGAGTGATCACTAAACGTTTTAGGTGTAACAACGGGCGAGCTTGCGGTAGCGCCAAAGCAAGCTTTTTAGTCACACTAGGCTCAGTCGAAGAATCATGGTTTACCAGTATTAAATTTGCACGGTTAACCGTGATGTTTTGAGTATTGGCCGTAATATCAGCTAATTCAAGCAACTGCCCTTGATAGCCAATACATGCTCGCTGTACATGGAGATCCAGATTGGTTGTTAACGACCAATCCAAACAATGCAGTTCAACTCCAGCTTGATGCAGTGGAGGAGCAACAAAATGCAAGGTGATCGGCATGCGAAAAATATAGCCAAGTGAAAGTACACTTAGCACTAGAATTAATAACCCCCAACCTACACGCTTAAACATATTATCCTTAAAATACCTTTGACCTTTGACCTTTGACCTTTGACCTTTGACCAGCATAAACAAAAAAGGCTGCACAGTGCAGCCTTTTATTCTAGTACTAGATAATGAATCTAGTGTGTATAAATATAGTTTAACCTACATTTTTACGTGCATTGCGGAACATACGCATCCATGGGCTATCTTCGCGCCACTCATCTGGGTGCCACGAGTTAGCAACCGCACGGAATACACGTTCAGGGTGAGGCATCATTACAGTAGCACGGCCATCAGCTGAAGTAATACCTGTGATACCTTCTGGCGAGCCGTTCGGGTTAGCAGGGTATTGTGTTGTAGGATTACCGTAGTTATCAACAAACTTAACCGCTACAGTACCTGACTCAAGCGCTGCTTTCACTGCTGCATCATTAGCAAACTCAGCATGACCTTCACCGTGAGACACAGCGATAGGCATACGAGAGCCCGCCATATCGTTGAAGAATACCGAAGGATTCTCTTGCACTTCAACTAAGCTAAAACGTGCTTCAAAACGCTCAGATTTATTCGTCACAAAGCGTGGCCAATGTTCAGTGCCAGGGATCAACTCTTTTAATGTTGATAACATCTGACAACCGTTACACACACCTAAACTAAATGAATCTTGGCGCTCAAAGAAGCTTTGGAACTGCTCACGTGCCATATCATTAAATAAGATTGATTTAGCCCAACCTTCACCAGCACCTAACACGTCACCGTAAGAGAAGCCGCCACATGCCACTAAGCCTTTAAACTCTTCCAGACTTAAACGCCCTTCAAGAATATCGCTCATGTGTACATCAACTGCCGCAAAACCAGCACGGTTAAATGCTGCTGCCATTTCTAAATGCGAGTTAACACCTTGCTCTCGTAAGATAGCCATTTTAGGCTTAGCGCCTGTCGCAATATACGGTGCTGCCACATCTTCATTTAAATCGAAGTTTAGTTTAACGTTAAGACCAGGGTCTTTAACATCAAACTTGGCATCAAATTCTTGCTTAGCACAATCAGGGTTATCACGACGTGCTTGCATTTGGTAGGTGGTTTCTGCCCAAATAGTACGTAATTCAGTACGCGTATTACTAAGTACAGGGTTACCAGCGCGGTTAAATACCACACTGTCGTCACTGTTAAGTGTGCCAATTTCATGGCTGATTGCAGCTATGCCATGTTCAGCAAATACTGCGTTCACGACCTCTAAATCACTGTTAGCAACTTGGATTACCGCTCCGAGCTCTTCATTATAAAGTGCTTCAATGTCAGAACCTGTTAAACCATCTAAATTAACAGTCACACCAGTATGACCCGCAAATGCCATTTCAGCCACTGTGGTAAATAAACCACCGTCTGAACGGTCATGATAAGCAAGTAACTTATTATCAGCGACTAACGCTTGCATTGCATTGTAGAAGCCTTTTAGTAATTCAGGGCTATCTACATCTGGCGTTACATCACCTAATTGCTTATAAACTTGCGCTAAACTTGATGCACCTAGTCGGTTTTTACCAGCACCTAAGTCAACCAAGATAAGTGAGGTTTCACCTTTATCTGTACGTAGCTGCGGAGTAACCGTTTTACGTACATCGTCAACACGACCAAACGCGGTGATAATAAGTGATAATGGTGCTGTTACTGACTTCTGCTCGCCATTCTCATCCCACTGGGTTTTCATCGACATAGAGTCTTTACCCACAGGAATGGTTAAACCAAGCGCAGGACAAAGCTCTTCACCCACCGCTTTAACTGCTTCGTAAAGACCCGCATCTTCGCCAGGGTGACCAGCTGCTGCCATCCAGTTAGCAGACAACTTAATGTTTTCAAGCGGTCCAATGTTAGCACAAGCAATATTGGTTAATGATTCAGCTACGGCCAAACGTGCTGATGCACCGTAATTAAGCAATGCTGCAGGTGTACGCTCACCAAGAGACATTGCCTCACCATGGTAAGTGTCATACGTTGCTGCAGTTACGGCACAGTTAGCAACTGGCACCTGCCAAGGACCAACCATTTGGTCACGAGCAACTAGCCCTGTTACTGAGCGGTCACCAATGGTGATCAAGAACGTCTTTTCAGCAATCGCAGGTAAACGTAATAAACGTGTTGCCGCTTCACTTACGTCAATATTTGCAGTATCCAGCGCTTTACCAATAACTTGTTGAGATTGCGCTTCACGGTGCATTTTAGGTGCTTTGCCTAATAACACATCCAGTGGTAAATCAACGGGGTTGTTACCAAAATGGCTATCTGCAACGGTTAAATGACGCTCTTCAGTCGCTTCACCTATTACAGCATATTGCGCACGTTCACGCTTACAAATGGCTTCAAAACGGTCAAAATCTTCAACCGCGACAGCAAGTACATAACGCTCTTGAGACTCGTTACACCAGATCTCATGCGGTGCCATGCCCGGCTCATCATTCGGAATATCGCGCAGTTGGAATTTGCCCCCACGACCACCGTCATTAACAAGCTCAGGGAATGCATTTGATAAACCGCCCGCGCCCACATCGTGAATAAACGCGATTGGGTTAGCATCACCTAACTGCCAGCATTTATCGATGACTTCTTGACAACGACGTTCCATTTCTGGGTTTTCACGTTGTACTGACGCAAAATCTAAATCTTCATTTGATTGGCCTGACGCCATTGATGAAGCAGCGCCGCCACCTAAACCAATGTTCATCGCTGGGCCACCTAACGCAATCAACTTAGCGCCAACAGGAATTTCACCTTTTTGTACATGGTCAGTACGAATATTACCTAAACCACCTGCAAGCATAATTGGCTTGTGGTAACCACGCACCTCAAGGCCATTATGACTGGTTACTTGCTCTTCATAAGTGCGGAAGTAACCGACTAAGTTTGGACGACCAAACTCATTATTAAACGCAGCGCCACCCAATGGGCCCTCAGTCATAATATCTAATGCTGTAACGATACGAGCAGGCTTACCAAAATCAGTTTCCCACGGTTGCTCGTAACCAGGAATACGTAAGTTTGATACAGTAAAGCCAACTAAACCTGCTTTTGGCTTAGAGCCACGGCCTGTTGCACCTTCATCACGAATTTCACCACCTGAACCGGTAGCAGCACCAGAAAAAGGTGCAATCGCAGTTGGGTGGTTATGGGTTTCAACTTTCATCAAGATTTCAATGTTCTCTTGATGATATGCATATTCACCTTCAGGATTTGGGAAGAAACGACCCGCTTTCGAACCTTTCATTACTGCGGCGTTATCTTTATAAGCAGATAATACGTTTTCAGGGTTTAGCTCGTAGGTATTTTTAATCATTTTGAATAGCGATTTAGGCTGAACTACACCATCGATGGTCCAATCTGCATTAAAAATTTTATGACGACAATGCTCTGAGTTTGCTTGTGCAAACATAAATAATTCAATGTCGTTCGGGTTACGCCCTAACTTTTGGAAGTTTTCTACCAAGTAATCAATTTCGTCATCAGCAAGGGCAAAACCTTGCTCAACGTTTGCAGTTGCTAGCGCTTCACGGCCGCCGGCTAAAATGTCAACTGATGACATTTGACTCGGTGCATCAGTACGGAATAACGTCGCAGCGTCGTCCATTGCGCTGTGCGTTGCTTCGGTCATGCGGTCATGTAATAAGGCTGCAACTTGATTTAATTGCTCAGCGTTTAAGTCACCTTCAACATAATAAGCGATGCCGCGCTCAACACGGTGTACTTGAGTTAAGCCACAATTATGTGCAATATCCGTCGCTTTTGAAGCCCATGGCGAGATTGTGCCAGGACGAGGCGTTACTAACACCAAAGTGCCTGCAGGTGTATGTTCGGCAATCGTTGGACCATAGGTAAGTAACTTCTCAAGCTTAGTTTGCTCATCACTTGACAGCTGTGCGGTTAGATCTGCAAAGTGTGCATACTCAGCGTATACATTAGTGACTGGAAGTTGCGCCTGTTGGCAACGGGCTAAAATTTTCTGAACTCTAAAATCGGAAAGTGCTGGTGCACCACGAAGGATCAACATAGGTATTTTCATCCGGGGTTAGGGATTGAACGATATTTTAGGCGGGTATTATATACTCAAGTAACTCGGAAATACAGGTTAAGCAGGGAATTAAAATTGCGGCAAGAGCGCTATAAGTTAGCATCGTTTATTACTAATAATGCCTAGTGGCAGATGAAATATCAAACACAGTAAAGTCAACTATGACAAATCGCCAAGTGACGTCATCGCAAAGTTTTGATATAAGGGTGTAATAGCATTCAAGGGGCACAGTATGTTTAAACAAAAGCTAATAACAATCATTACGTTAGTAATGCTTTTGTGTGCCTGCGATATGCAGCAGCAGCAATCTCAACTTAGCCAAATAAAAACTCAAAACAAAATCAGAGTGGGTACGTTAGCTGGAGCAAGTAATTATTATCAAGCAGTGCAAGGTGAACAAGGATTTGAATATGAGTTAGCCCAAGAGTTTGCAGATCACCTTGGGGTTGAACTGGAGATGGTGCCATTTTTTAACTTATCCGACATGTTTTCACGCTTAGATAGCGGCGATTTAGACTTAATAGCCTCTGGTTTAACGTACAATAAAGTACGCGCCCAAGATTACCGTTTTGGCCCAACCTATCGCACAATTAGCCAAAAACTGGTTTATAAACAAGGTAGAGTAAGACCTCGTGATTTTGATGATCTAACCGATAACCTGACAGTACTTGCCAAAAGTAGCCATTCATTGGCACTGCAACAAATTAAACAAACTCACCCCAATTTAAATTGGCGCGAAACAGAAGATCTCGACGAAGAAGAGCTATTACAAGCAGTGATCGATGGTGAAATTGATTACACTCTTGCCGACTCACATACCCTATCGTTGTTTCGTCGCTATCACCCTAATCTTAGTATTGGTTTTTCTGTTACTCGTAACGATCCCATTGCTTGGCTGCTGCGCAAAGACGGCGACGATTCGTTATATGCGTTAATGGTGCCGTTTTTTGGTGAAGTAAAACAAAGTAATCAGCTTTATGTACTTGAAGAAAAATATTTTGGCCATGTCCGCCAATTTAACTACGTTAATACCCTTGCCTATATTGAAGCAATTAAAGAAACACTGCCAAAATATCAACCTTGGTTTGAGCAATATGCAGGCAGCCTAGATTGGCGATTACTTGCAGCTTTAAGTTATCAAGAATCAATGTGGAATCCGCGAGCAAAATCCCCCACAGGAGTTCGTGGTATTATGATGCTCACTCGTGATACTGCAAAGCAGGTCGGCGTAACTAATCGTCTTGCTCCTGAGCAAAATATCAAAGGCGGCGCAGAATATTTGACGAAGCTAGAAAAACGAATTCCCGACCGCGTTCCTCAGCCAGATCGTACTTGGCTAGCTTTAGCATCCTATAATATTGGTTGGGGTCACGTGAACGATGCTCGTATTATTACCGAGCAGCAAGGTGCTAGCCCTGATAAATGGGCTGATGTGAAAAAACGCTTACCGCTATTAATCAAAAAACGTTACTACCGTAAAACCAAGTATGGCTATTCGCGCGGTGACGTTGCAGTCAAGTATGTGGATAATATTCGTCGTTACTACGATGCACTAGTTTGGTTAGATGAAAATGACGCGATCAGCACACCGACTACTGAACCCGATGATGCAGAACAAATAGATCAACCTACTACCCAAGCTGCTGAGATTAAAAATCCAAAGCCTGCCACAATACAAACCACGGTCTCCCCAACAAAAGATGACAGTATCGATGAGCAAGCACCGCAAAAAAAAGATAACGGCGAACAATAAAAATAACTTTAAATGCGATAGGTACGCGCAAACTAAAATATCTATTTACTTGTCATCAAATGATCACTAATGTGTAGTATCAAGTATATAATTAACTTATATCTTTTCTCACTCTCACATTTTCAGGAGAAACCATGCTGAAACGTCGGCGTACACATTCGTTCAAACGAAATGTTATTTATTCATCATCTACCCGTCGCAGAATAATGCTGCGTAATTTACATAGAAAAGTAATTTGGCGTCGCAGAATGTTTGCAATGCAACAAATGGCAGAGTTAAGCATTGCAGCACCTGCAGGTTAAGCCTTCAGGTCACGCAAAGCTTTCTTTGCAGCTTTTATTTCTTGACGGCGGCGTTTAAAAAAATCAGAAATAGTTTGCCCACATAACTCACCTAGTATTCCGGCCTCAACTTCAACCTGATGATTTAATCTAGGATCTTGTAATAGATTCATAATAGAGCCTGCTGATCCTGTTTTTTCATCCGCAGCACCAAACACTAAACGTTTGATACGACTGTGTACTAGCAACCCGGCGCACATAGAGCATGGCTCCAACGTGACGTATAAAGTACAATCAATCAAGCGGTAATTATTAACGACCTTGCCACCTTCGCGTATCGCAATCATCTCTGCATGAGCAGAAGGATCGCTATCGGTAATCGAACGATTATAGCCAGCTGCAATCAACTGATTATCTTTGACCAGTACAGCACCGACAGGAATTTCATTCAACTGCTCCGCTTTTTTTGCATACTCTAGAGCTTGCGCCATCCAATATTGATCGTTCAATTGTTCACTCATTGACTTAATCTTTAACTAATTATTGTTTAATTATACTCACTTAGGCCATTAAAACGCTAAATATACTGATTAGTGATAAAAATAAAACAAATTAAAACAGCTTTAACATGGCTCACCCCGTGCGATTTACGATATAATCTCTCGCTTTTTTTATTTAGCTCACAACACACGGGTAGCAAATGAAATTTCCTGGACGCCGCAGGCATAAACATTATTTTCCAGTGGAAGCCAAAGATCCACTTACTAATCAACTCAACGCCAGTGATAAGTTGCAACGCAGCTACATCACAGGGATAGATCAAATCGTAGTTGATATAGAAGCTAAAGTCGATCAAGCTTTCCTTGACGAATTTCAACTGCGCCGAGGTATGTCGCAAGTTATTGATAGTGATATAACCAATGCATTATATGACCGCTTAAAACTCAACGATATGATCGATTATGAGTTTGCAGGCGGTACTATCGGCAACACTATGCACAACTACTCAGTATTAGCGGATGACCGCTCTGTACTACTGGGTGTGATGAGTGAAAACATTAAAATTGGTAGCTACGCTTATCGCTTTTTATGTAACACCTCAAGTCGTGTCGATCTCGACTACTTACAACCGGTAGATGGTCCGATCGGTCGCTGCTTTACACTCATTGACGATACTGGTGAACGTACTTTTGCGATCAGCGCAGGGCTGATGAACCACCTACGACCTGAATCAATCGATCAGGAGTTAATAGAGAACTCATCGGCATTAGTGATCAGTGCTTACTTAATGCGTACGCAAGGTTCTGAGACGATGACAGAAGCAACAATGCAAGCTGTCAAATATGCCAATGATGCTGGCATCCCTGTCGTACTCACTCTTGGTACTAAGTTTTTAATCGAGCAAGACCCTACTTGGTGGGCTAGTTTTGTTGAAAAACATGTTGATATTTTAGCAATGAATGAGGAAGAAGGGCTGGCAATAACTGGCTTTGAAGACCCTCTACTTGCTGCTGATAAAGCACTTGATTGGGTAGATTTAGTGATCTGTACCGCAGGTGAAAAAGGCTTGTTTATGGCAGGCTACATCGATGAGCAATTTAAACGAGAAACAGAATACCCATTGCTGCCTGGCGCAATACCAGATTTCAATCGTTATGAGTTTTCGCGCGCTATGCGCAAAGTTGACTGTCAGCAGCCAATTCGTGCATACAGCCATACAGCGCCATTTATGGGTGGTCCAGACTCTATTAAGAACACCAATGGTGCAGGAGATTGTGCATTAGCGGCGGTACTACATGACTTATCGGCAAATGTTTACCATAAGCTCAATGTTGGTAATTCAGCTAAACACCAGCAACCGGCAATGACCTACTCATCATTAGCACAAATTAGTAAGTATGCTAACCGTGCCAGTTTTGAGGTGTTAGTACAGCATTCACCGCGCTTATCTCGTGGTTTACCTGAGCGTGAAGACTGCCTCGAACAGGTTTATTGGGAGCAGTAACAACTCCCAATACATATTAGTTAAAAAATAGAGATATCAAGTTTTTTAGATAGCAGCTCAAGGGCTGCTATTCCTGCCACCGAGTTGCCAAATGAATTTAACCCAGGCGACCATACTGCCACTGTAAACTTATTCGGTAACACCGCTAATATAGTGCCCGATACTCCTGATTTACCCGGCATACCAACCCTATAACCAAAATCGCCCGCCGCATCATAGAGGCCGCTGGTAAATAATAATGAGTTGAGCTGTTTGTTTTGCAGACTTGAAAGTACGCGTCTATTAGACACGTTATCTATCCCTTTATTGGCCAGAAAGTTATATGCTTTAGCCAATTCGACACAATTGAGCTCTATTGCACAAAAATTAAAATATGCCCATAACACATCATCAACTTCGTTTTTAAAGTTACCAAAGGACTTCATTAAATGCCCCATTGCAGCATTACGATGACGAAATTCATACTCAGAATTAGCGACCTTCTTATCAATCACTATGCCCTTATTTCCAGACAATAACCTAAATGTTTCTAACATTGAATGCATAGGTGCAGACAAGCGGCTATATAACGCATCACAGGTAACGATAGCACCGGCATTTATGAAAGGGTTACGCGGTATACCCTTTTCAAACTCAAGCTGAGTCAAAGAGTTAAACGCAGTACCTGACGGCTCTTTGCCGACTCGTTGCCATAATTCATTACCATAGCGCTGCAGCGCTAACGTTAACGTCATTACTTTAGAAACAGATTGAATTGTAAAGCGTTGCGAGCAATCGCCTGCGCAAAATGTCTGGCCATCAGTCGTATATATAGCAATAGAAAATTGGTTAGCATCAACCTCAGCCAATGCTGGAATATAATCCGCCACTTTACCTTGTGATAACAGTGGTTGCACCTCAGCGGTAATTTCATTTAAGACTTGTTGATAATCAGAGGTAGGCAAGGTAACCCTCATTGGCATTGAAAACAGAAATAAAATTCTACCATATTAGAAGAAAAGCAGACTGACTTTATTACTCAAATAATACCTAATAAAACACGCTTACAGTCACTTATTAATAATGCTGATTTGCCTTTTACTTACAAAGAGTGCGAGCTTGCCTATCACTTATAGAGGGCGCTAGTTTTCAAGATTAGAAAATGACAGTACACGCATGTCAAAGGTTAACACTGACGGCTCGAAGCCATTAGCTTTCCTACAGACGTAAAAAAGCCGCTTCATTTCTGAAGCGGCTCTCTCAATTTGGAGCCATGGTGCGCTACGCACTAGGATGTCGTGGTGCCTACAGCGATAAAAAGTCACATAGCTAATGTATAGAGTAGGCTTTAGGCTCTTATTCTTTTCCTTTAACCTATTACCTTTCACCTCGAACCTTTATTTTTACTTTATTCCAGACGTAAAAAAGCCCGACTATTTCTAGTCGGGCTTTCTCAATTTGGAGCTTGGCGATGTCGTAGTGCCCACAGCGGTAGAGAGCCACATAGCAAATGCGACACTATCTTTGTGTCGGGGCGGCCTTGTGCGGGGCTCGCCTTCGAGCTGTGTATAGGAATACGAATGCCGTGGAGCATAGGATTGCAAGAGCGGTCACTAGTGAGTTCGGCATGGGGTCTTGGCTTGGTGTTTTCATTTTATTCCAGACGTAAAAAAGCCGCTTCATTTCTGAAGCGGCTTTCTCAATTTGGAGCTTGGCGATGTCGTGGTGCCCACAGCGGTAGAGAGCCACATAGCAAATCTATAGAGTCGGCTTTAGGCGCTTATTCTTTTCCTTTAACCTATTTTTCACCTTGAACCTTCTTTTTACTTTATGCCAGACAACAAAAAACCCGTCACATCGCTGTAACGGGTTTCTCTTATTTGGAGCCTGGCAATGTCCTACTTTCACATAGCAAATGCTACACTATCATCGGCGCTGTTTCGTTTCACTACTGAGTT
>NZ_JACJDS010000001.1:196694-211686 GCF_014163635.1 Pseudoalteromonas sp. SR44-8 | reverse complement strand
TGACCTTGTGATGCATGACTATATTGCAACTTGTTTACAACATATTGCTGAGCAGCCAAGCAACCTTGAGCCGCTGTTACCTTGGTACATAAAGTAAAGCTAGGTGTCGTTAGCTATACGTTTACATTTCTATCAATCTATCAATTGATTTAAACTTTCTTATGTCGAGTAATTCAAGTTTATTTTTCATTTCGATATTCCTTGTTTGCTATGGCCTTATGGCGCTGCTTGTTCAGCAGTAAAGATATTCCAATTAAACTATTTTATCTTTTTCTTCCATACGTTCAGAGCGTTTTTGAGGTACTGAATTGGTTCAGGCATAGGATGTGTTTTTCCTGGCTTAGTTTTGCGTTCATGTTTCGCATGTTCACGCTCAATCTTGCTCCAATCCTTCGGGTAAAGCTCTTGAAACTTATTAATGAAGTCATCAAATGAATATCCTTCGTTTAACTCACCAACCACATTTTTGATTTTTCATCTTTCTTCGTTATTACAGCCATTATTTTTCCCTTTAAGCCATTTCAACATTATACTTTTGTGAGTAGCGCTATCGATAACGCCACTGGCAAAAGCTAATTTTCCAACACGAATCTATGGCCATCATTTTCGACAAAGCGTAATGCGTGTTTTAACCGTTTTGTATGAAAGTTGAGAATCACATATAGAAGTTACATAGGCCTTGATACTAGTGAGATTACCATCAGGACTTCGCATAGCGGTTCACATCGGACAATTGATGAAAGCTTTTCATCTTCATAAAGTGACAACACCTCATCAAGCATATCGCCAAATTAAAACGATCTCTATTAATAAAGTAACTTAATTAATAATATAGAATATTCACATCTGAATCATAGATAATTTCTTCTCGATAAACTGTTTTAAAGCCACTCTATTTACATCACCATATATTTTCAACAATATATTCTCCATATCTTGACATCTCAATAATCCCATAAACGTGAGAACAGCTTGCTCTGCAATACCTTCTCTCTCTGTCTTTATTATATCAACAATATCTTTCACATCTTCGCAGTTTCCTACCCACCTTATTGCAGTAAGAGCCCCACCTTGAATAAGTACATTATCAGAATACAAGTATCTCCGAGCATACTCTCGTTGCTCGCTTAACTCACTTTGTCTATTACGCCCTAACAAAGCAGCAAGGTGCAATTTGATATATGGGTTTTTTAATGAAGTTATTTCTTCACTTGACCACCAACTTGCAATCAGCTTTAGTCTAGCTTTTTCACTACTACTGTTAGCCCAATTTTCATACAATGACTTTGAAATTTTTAACAGTAATTCTTGACATAAAAACTGCGAATCTAAATCTTGAAAATCAGGATATTGTATACAATTAACAGAATCTGCATTTGCAACATTTTTAATGATTTTCGCTTCCCAATCAGAAGTACTTGCTGCATTAATAGAAAAGGTTAAAAACAGTAAAAAACATTTATAAATTTTCATAGGCCCTCCTATCTTAAAGGTATCTTACGGCCCAAGTACGGTACCGGCCATTTTTGAGTTGTACTTGATAATCCTGTGGTTGTTCTATATCTGTAGTACATACCTTCTAAAGGTGTTCTAATTGTATCATCACTCACAACTTTATCGCCTTTAATTCTATGTATTGTTCCATCATAACCCTTCCATTTTAAACTCGTCGCATAGGTAGAAATAACACCGACTACATGAACTAATCTATATTTTTCAATATGTATATCAAGGTCGGAGTTTTTCAAGTTAGTTGTTGCCTAAAGTTTCAAACTTTTGTTGCTTAAGCATAAATCAAAACTCTTTAATTCTTGGTGCGGTCTTTTGCTGCCAATATGTTAGCCAGTAGGCAACTAGTAAACTAGCAATAGAAAGCACAAGCATGAATATAGCTTTAGTGATGTTACCGCTTGTTGAATCATAAATTAATATAGG
This sequence comes from Pseudoalteromonas sp. SR44-8, assembly GCF_014163635.1. Lineage (NCBI taxonomy): Bacteria > Pseudomonadati > Pseudomonadota > Gammaproteobacteria > Alteromonadales > Pseudoalteromonadaceae > Pseudoalteromonas > Pseudoalteromonas sp. SR44-8. The sequence continues at coordinate 209,751 of NZ_JACJDS010000001.1, read as the reverse complement.
CTGCAATAAAGGGGAGTGAACCTGCCATAGCTCGATACAGACCTACTAGATTAAAACCAATTTGGTATGAAAGTGTATGTAATCTGTATTTTAATGTTCTACTAGAATCAGATAAAGAAAGACTGTATTTAGAAATAGCCCACACAATACTATGTAAAAGAGTTAGTAAACTAAAATAGTATATTAGATGGTCTGGTGGCGTAATTCCTTCGAAAAAGCTAACTAGGCCTTCTACACCTGAAAATTGTAATACTAAAAGGCAGGGTATTGAGCCAAACACAATTGCACAAATAATTTCATCAAATAATAAGGGTGAAGTGGTTTTTTTTTGATCGATCTGCATAACATTCTCTATTGTACTTTTAGACTCAAATTACAATTTGAAAAACATGGAGACAAGTTAAATGTGCTTATTCTTTAAAATAATGATAAAGACGGTTTAGAAGGGTGCCATTAGCTGTCTTCCTATATATCCCCCCCTTTTATACCTTAAAATTATAAAATAATTTAAGGCAAGTATCGTGCGATAAATGTGCGACATATATTTAAAAATACTAATTTAATTGTGCGATAAAGAAGAGAGTTTAATTTATAACGAGTTGAAATAAAGAGGAATTAATTGGTCGGTATGGAGAGATTCGAACTCTCGACCCCTGCCACCCCATGACAGTGCGCTACCAAGCTGCGCTACATACCGACGTTGCAAGCAATAGTACGTATATTTTTTCAAAAATCAATAAGCTTTTGTTTGTTTGAACATTTATTGCACGTACTGAGTGAAATAAATCATTTTATGAGGATGTTTAGTTATTTATCCAGTCATTGATCGATTTATACATCACATCTCGTAGTATAGGTTGAGCAGTTTTGTTAGGGTGTATGTTGTCGTTTTGCATCAAGCTATTATCAGCAGCGACATTCAAGATAAAAAATGGCATTAAATGGCTGTTTGTGGCACCAGCAACCTCAGCAAAACTAGCGGTAAATAATCCGGTATAACGTGGCCCATAGTTAGGCGGGATGTGTACTTCCATAATCGCTACTTTGGCATCAGCTTGTTTGCTCTTGCTCACTAAACTGGCTAGGTTTTCTTTTAGGCGTTTAATTGGAAAGCCACGCAGGCCGTCGTTACCACCAAGCTCTATAAGTACATGGCTCGGTTGAAACTCATTAAGTAGGGCGTCTAAACGACGCAGTGCGCCACCGGTGGTTTCGCCACTGATACTGGCATTGATAAGTTGGATTGGTGCTTGCTCGTTGTCGTACTTATCTTGTAACAGTTTAACCCAGCCTTGCTCTTGTTTTAAGCCGTAGGCGGCGCTTAAACTATCACCTAAAATTAAAATTGTGTTGTCAGCTGCCGCACTAAGTGGTTTGATTACTAATAGTAAAACGAAAATAAAACGTAGGATTGAATACATCATATGTCAGCGCTATCTCAATTAAATATCATTCAGGTTAAAGGTCTTTCTAAAACGGTTAATACCCTTGAAGGGGATTTGCCCATCCTCAGTGACATCACCTTTAATGTCAAGTCTGGAGACTCAGTTGCTGTAGTTGGTACCTCAGGTTCAGGTAAATCAACTTTATTAAGTTTGCTCGCAGGGTTGGATCAATCGACTCAGGGATCAATTTATTTAGATGGTGAGCCGCTGCATGAACTTGATGAAGAAGCGCGTGCGGCATTAAGAGCTGCAAAAGTCGGTTTTGTATTTCAATCATTTATGTTGGTACAGAGTTTAACAGCACTTGAGAATGTGATGTTACCGGCAGAGCTCGCTGGTGAAAAAAATGCCAAGCAACAAGCACTCGATCTACTGGAAAAAGTAGGTTTAAGTCATCGTATTGAGCATTATCCGTCGCAATTGTCTGGTGGTGAGCAGCAGCGTGTAGCGATTGCTCGCGCATTTATTGGCACACCAAAGATTTTATTCGCCGATGAGCCATCAGCAAATCTTGATAGCAAAAATGGTAAGTTAATTGAGTCACTGTTATTCGAGCTTAATCAGCTTCATGGCACGACGTTGATTTTAGTCACACATGACGAGGCGTTAGCAGCAAAGTGCCAGCATGTGTTACAAATTGAAGCGGGTCAATTAGTTAAAAATACCAATGAGGCTGTGGCGAATGTGGGTTAAATTAGCATTAAAATTATTTAGCCGTGAATTTCGCCGTGGTGAACTCACGGTGATTTGTGCGGCCATAGCGTTGGCAGTATTAACAGTATTAACGCTTTCTATGGTGACTGATCGCATAGGGCAAAGCATTGCACAAAAAAGCAGTGCCTTTATTGCCGCTGATCGCGTGCTGGCAAGCAACCATGAATTACCGGGTGAATATTTAACAACAGCAGGCGAATACAACTTACAAACCGCACAGCTCACTTACTTTGATACTATGTTGTTTGCTAATGACGAAATGCAATTAAGCTCAGTAAAAGCGGTGTCTGAGCATTACCCACTTAAGGGCGAACTAAAAGTTAAAAGCAGCTTAACCGGCGAGGTTGAAGTGGCTACGCAAGGGCCAACTGTTGGTAATGTGTGGTTTAGTGAATCGGTATTTTATGCACTAAATGTAAAAGTAGGTGATACGGTTGAGCTTGGCGCTGCGCAATTTAATATTGAAAAAGTATTGGTGGAAGAGCCAGATGCGCCATTTAATATTTTTTCAAGTAGTCGTCGTGTGTTGTTAAATAACCAAGATGTAGACAAAACTGAAGTGATCCAGCCGGGCAGCCGTGTTTTTTACCGTCAGTTGTATGCAGGGGATGAGAGTAACCTTACTGACTTTTATAGCTGGCTAAAACCACAAATGAAAGAAAATCAGCAATGGTATGGTGTTAAAGACAGACAGTCGCCGATTGCAAATAGCTTAAACCGCGCTGAAAGCTTTCTATTATTAGCGGGATTATTGGGCATTATTTTAGCGGCGGTGGCGATTGCCGTGTCTGCAAAGCGTTATTGCGAACGCCAATATGACCCAGTTGCGATGATGAAAACCTTAGGTGGTAGCCGATCGACAATTCGCAAAATTTACTTACTGCATTTATCACTGGTGTGTGCTTTGTCGGTCATACTTGGCTTAGCCATTGGCTATGGTTTACAAGAGATAGCCACTAGTTATTTAGCTAAATCAATGAACAATACTCTTCCTGCAGCGGGTATAAAACCGTGGTTTGTGGCTATTAGTACTGGCGTTATCTGTGCGGTGATGTTTTCAATCAAGCCGTTATTAGATTTATTTGATATTCCACCGCTTAGGGTATTACGCCGTAACTTAGGCGATAAGCTATTAGTAAGTAAAGTGCATTTAGCTATGTCGGGCTTAACGGTCTTTTTATTAATGTGGTTGTTTAGTAATAACCTTAAAATTACCGCTATTTTGTTTGTCTCTACTTTAGTTTTGATTGCGATACTGTTTTTATTATCGCGGTTAATTTTTGGCAGCGGACGTAAACTAGGATTGCGGCCGGGGAATAGTTGGTCATTAGCGATTGCTTCGTTGCAAAAACGTGCCAATGCTAATGCGGTACAGTTGATCAGTTTTTCGTTGGCAATAAAGCTATTGTTATTTTTAGTGGTGCTGAAAAACGATATGATCGCAGATTGGCAATCGCAACTTCCAAGCGACGCGCCGAATGCTTTTTTAGTCAATATAACCGAAACTGAATTGCCAGACGTAACAAGCTTTTTAGAGCAAAAAAATATTCAAGTATCTGAGTTCTATCCGACTATTCGTGGTCGCGTAAACGCTGTTAATGGTGAATTAGTTGCTCGCGAAGTCTCATTACAAGATAACGAGAAGAAAGACGAAGAAGCACGCGCAGGTATTGGCCGTGAGCTAAATCTTACATGGTTAGAGCAAGTCCCTGTGCAAAATGAGATCATAGACGGGCAGTGGTTTGGCGACAATGCCACCGCTGAGGTATCCATCGAAGAATCTATGCTAGAACGTTTAGATGTGAAACTGGGTGATACGCTAACATTTTTGATTGGCGCCCAGTCATTTGATGCCAAAATCACCAGTGTTCGTAAAGTTAATTGGGCTACTTTAAAGCCTAATTTCTTTATTATATTAAGCCCTGATGTACTGGCTGATTTTCCTGCGACGTATATTTCATCAGTGCGTATCGAAGCCGAGCAAAAACGCGATTTTAGTGAGCTACTACGTGCCTACCCGACAATCAACGCCATCGACGTTGACAGCTTTGTCAAACAAATACGTTCTACTATTTCGCAAGTATCGCTGGCAATTGGATTTGTACTGGCGATAGTGGTGATGTGTGGTGGCTTGGTTTTAATTTCGCAAGTGCAAGCAAGCCTTGGTGAACGGATGCAGGAAATTGTCATATTGCGTACCTTAGGCGCCAAAGGGCGGCTAATAAAAAATGCCACTTTATATGAGTTTTTATTGCTGGGCAGCGCTGCTGGTTTTGTCGCTGCGTTGGTCAGTGATGTGGCTTTATTAATAGTGCAACGTGAGATGTTTGACTTAGCAGGTAAGCTGCACCCGCATATTTGGCTTATTGGGCCATTAGTGGGTGGTGTGTTTGTGGCATCACTGGGCTACTTTATGATAGCTAGAACCATGCGTAAAAATACCCAAGGGTTACTACGCTCTTTAGCCTAAAAGGTTAGCAATTAAACAAGCCCGTTTTTACGGGCTTTTTTATGCCAATAATGCACTGGTAATTTATACAGTGCTCTGGCATTATTAGCGTACTTAACTATTTACACTGATTGGGCAAGTATTGGCTATTATTTTAGGGATTGATCCTGGCTCACGATTAACCGGTTATGGGGTGATTGCCCATCAAGGTGCTAAATTTACTTATTTAGGCAGCGGTTGTATAAAACTGGCCGATCACGAGTTTCCTATTCGATTAAAAATGATTTATCAGGGGATCAGTCAACTAATCGAACAATTCTCTCCCGATCATTTTGCCATTGAAAAAGTATTTATGGCGCATAATCCTGATTCAGCTCTTAAATTAGGCCAAGCCAGAGGAGCTGCAATTGTTGGTGCGGCAATGGCTGAGTTACCGGTGTTTGAATACTCGGCGCGGCAAATTAAACAAGCGGTGGTAGGGCACGGTGGTGCCGATAAATCGCAAGTGCAGCATATGGTTAAAAATATTTTAAAATTGCCAGGCACACCGCAAGCGGATGCAGCCGATGCATTAGCCATTGCGATATGCCATGCTCATTCCGATCAAAATTTAATAAAACTAGCGGGCAGTGCCAGTAAAACCGTTAGAGGACGATTAAGGAAATAACATGATAGGTCGCTTAAATGGCATCTTAGTAGAAAAACAACCGCCAGAAATTTTGCTTGAAGTAAGCGGTGTTGGTTACGAAGTTAACATGCCGATGACGTGTTTTTATGATTTACCAAACATTGGCGAAAATGCCATTGTGTATACTCATTTTGTAGTAAGAGAAGACGCCCAGTTATTATTTGGCTTTAATAATAAAATTGAGCGAGCATTATTTAGAGAGCTATTAAAAGCCAATGGCGTTGGGCCAAAGCTCGGATTAGCAATACTTTCAGGGATGTCGGCTAAGCAATTTGTTAGCTGTGTGAATAACGAAGATGCCACCAGTTTAGTGAAACTGCCAGGTGTAGGTAAAAAAACCGCAGAGCGCCTGGTACTTGAAATGAAAGACCGATTAAAAGATTGGGGTAATGACTTATTCACGCCATTTAGTGATAATGCAGTTATAGAGCCCGCATCTGACGCACTTATTGCTAATAATGCGGCAGATGATGCAATCTCTGCGTTAGTGTCATTAGGTTATAAATTGGCGCAAGCACAAAAAACAGTAAAATCAGTGGCCAAGCCTGGTATGTCTACAGAGGTTCTGATCAAAGAATCTCTAAAATCAATGTTGTGAGTAAACCATGATTGAAGCGGATCGTTTAATAGATGCGACTGAACAAAGTAATGAAGATGTAGTCGATCGCGCGATTAGACCAAAACTATTAGCCGATTATACTGGTCAGCCCCATGTTAAACAGCAAATGGAAATATTTATAGAAGCTGCACGTAGTCGGGGTGAAGCGCTTGATCATTTATTAATATTTGGTCCGCCGGGTTTGGGGAAAACCACACTAGCAAACATTGTTGCCAATGAGCTGAATGTCAGTATTAAAACAACCTCGGGCCCAGTGCTTGAAAAAGCCGGTGATTTAGCCGCACTACTGACCAATTTAGAAGAAGGCGATGTACTTTTTATTGATGAAATACATAGGCTAAGCCCGCAAGTTGAAGAAATACTCTATCCTGCAATGGAAGATTATCAACTCGATTTAATGATTGGTGAAGGGCCCGCAGCTCGTTCCATTAAGCTCGATTTACCCGCTTTTACCTTAATTGGCGCAACCACTCGCGCAGGCTCGTTAACCTCACCACTTAGAGACCGTTTTGGTATTGTGCAGCGTTTAGAGTTTTATTCGGTGGCAGATTTATCGACTATAGTGGGGCGTTCTGCTCATTATTTAAATTTAGCCATGTGTGATGAAGGTGCCATTGAAATTGCTAAACGCTCTCGTGGTACGCCACGTATCGCTAATCGATTATTACGCCGGGTACGAGATTACACGCAAGTTAAATCAGACGGTACTGTAAATGCCGAAGTAGCAGAGCTGGCACTTAATATGATTGATGTCGATAAAAGCGGCTTTGATTATATGGACCGTAAATATTTACTCGCGATCATTGAAAAGTTTATGGGGGGTCCGGTAGGGTTAGACAACTTAGCCGCCGCTATCGGTGAAGAAAAAGAAACCATTGAAGATGTGATCGAGCCTTACCTCATCCAGCAAGGATTTATCCAACGTACGCCAAGAGGGCGTATTGTGTCTGATAACGCCTATCATCACTTTGGCTTATTACCCAAACAAGAATAAAGTACATTTATTGTAGCTGTATGCGTGCGTATGGCTGCAAACCCACCTCACACATCTTCTATACTGTTCTTTTAGCCACTATTCAAATGTGTATTTTGCTGTGTTTAAGTTAATCGCGTGATTAGCATATTACTTAAAGTTTAGATTATTTAGTTATTTGGGCTAATACAATTCACATGCTGTTAAGTTTGTAAACGATATTGTATGCGCCATAGCGAGGTAGTGCTGTGCGTGATTTGCAGGCAAAAAAAAGCCCGCATAAAATGCGGGCAAACAACAAGTTGAAGGAAGTAATCTAAGTAACATTGCTTAAATTCATCAAGTTTTATCAAGAAGACTTTAAGCATAGCAATACGAAAAATCAGAATCATATTGCAAAGAACTGGGCTGAATGAAGTATTCATTGCTGCGCTAGCTCGGTATGGAAGAATAATACGCAATAGTTGGTTTTTGTTCAAACTAGAAAAATTTAATTTTCAGATAAAAAAAACTAATAGCAAGATTTTTATGAACGCTTTATTTTTGTTCATAAAGTTCACGGTAATATATTAATTTGTTGAATTTGTGATGTTTTATTTGTTTGAGTGTTTTTTTTATAGATTAGTTAAACTGTTGCATTGACCATGCTTACAGTCAATTATGCTTGTTTATTCATTAAGAGTGAATAAACGGGGTGTTTTACACAGTTTTTGTTTATAAATAAGCACCGCAGCATGTATTTACCTTAACAGCCGAGTCTTAAATAGTTGCGTTAAGATTGACTAATAAGGTTATAAAAATGGTGTCAGCCTGCTCTTCAACGTTTTTTGTTGCTAATTCACAGCAATAGCGTTGTCAGTACTGAGCTGAATCGATACACTAGTTGCAACTTTTGGCCATTTTTTCGGTCATATACCTAGCGTATAATGAAATGTTATTTATACAAGAAATCTTATTAGGAGTTTAATGTGGGTTCAGGGCTTAATTTTTTAGATTTAATTCTAGAAGCAAGTTTTCTTGTGCAATTAGTTATGCTGGCATTAGTAGGTATGTCAGTGATGTCATGGGCAATTATTTTTCAGCGCAAAAAAGCAATTTCAGATGCATTATCCAATACTAAGCGATTTGAGCAAAAATTTTGGTCAGGCATTGATTTAAGTAAACTCTACAATGAGATCTCATCGCGTAGCGGTAGCTCAACCGGCGTTGAAGCATTATTTATAGCAGGCTTTAAAGAGTTTGCTCGCCATAAGAAAAACTCTTTTCAAAGTGCTAGCATTGTAATGGAAGGGACGCATCGTTCAATGCGAGTTGCGTTATCTCGTGAAATCGAAAAATTAGAATCAAGTTTATCGTTTTTAGCAACAGTGGGGTCTATCAGTCCTTACATTGGTTTGTTTGGGACTGTGTGGGGCATTATGAATGCCTTTATCGCGTTAGGCGAAGTTAAGCAAGCAACCTTGCAAATGGTTGCCCCAGGTATAGCTGAAGCGCTTATTGCAACAGCTATGGGGTTATTTGCAGCTATTCCTGCGGTTATTGCATACAACCGTTTTGCTAATAGAGTTGAAAAGCTAGAATCTAACTACATTAACTTTATGGAAGAGTTTGCAAATATTTTACACCGTCAAGCAGCTACCCAAATAGAGGCAAAAGCGAATGTATCAGCGTAAGAAGCGTCGTCCTGTTGCAGAGATAAACGTAGTTCCTTACATTGATGTAATGCTGGTGCTACTGATTATTTTTATGGCTACTGCGCCTTTGATCACTCATGGTGTTAAAGTTGATTTGCCAAAAATGGAAGAATCAGATTTAGTCGATACTAAAGATACGCCACCGATCATTGCTTCAATTGATGCACAAGGTAAGTACTATGTCAGTATTGGTACTGATCCAGAAGAACCGATGGAAGCATTAGATGTTGCCGCTGTTATTAAGTTGCAACTGATGAAAAACCCAGAAACTCCAGTGATGATCAAAGGCTCAGGTAAAGTATCGTATCAAGAAGTATTATTATTGATGGATTTCTTAAAAAATGCCGGTGTACCTTCAGTTGGATTAATGACTGAGTCGTTTGAAGGGAATAAAAACTAATATGGGTGCTTCAGTATTAAAATCAGTGTTATTGCACCTCGCTATAATAGGCGTTCTGGTAGGAACCGCGAGTTTTCATACTTCACCGCCTAAAGTAATGGAAGTCACCTTGAACAAGGCTATGCCTGATGCTGAAAATGCTGTTTCAGCAGTGACTGTTGACCAGAAAATGGTTGAACAAAAAATTGCTGAGTTGAAACGCAAAGAAGATGATAAAAAACGTGCTGAAGATAAACGCATTCGTGATTTAGAGCGCCGAGCATCTGATGCACGTAAACAACGTGAAGCTGAAGATCGTCGAATTAAGAAGCTAGAGCAAGAGCGCCGAGCAAAAGAGAAAGAAACGGCACAAGCGCAAGCACAGGCTAAAAAAGCGCGTGAAATAGAGCAAAAAGAACGTGAAAAAGCGCAGCAGGCTGAAAAGCAAAAAGAAGCGTCTGAGTTAGCTGCAAAAGCGGCAGCTGAGAAACGTAAACAGGCAGAAGAGGCATTAAAAAAAGCCGAAGACGACCGTAAACGTGAAGAGTTAGCCGCTAAAAAACGCGCAGAAGCTGCTGAAGAGGCGCGTCAAAAAGCATTACAAGAGCAAATGCTGCAAGAGCAGTTAGCCACAGAGCAAGCCGCGCGAAATAAATTGCGTCAGCAACAGGTCGGCACTGAGGTTGATAAATACAAAGCATTAATTATGGCGCGTATTCAGCAAAATTTATTAATTGATGAAAAAATGAAAAACCAACAATGCCGTGTGAATATTCGCTTAGGTTTTAATGGTCTGGTCACACAAGTGAAATCTTTAGGTGGTGATAAGTTAGTATGCGAAGCGGCGCTAAGGGCGGTTCGTATGGCTGAAACACTGCCGGTATCTAAAGATCAAGACGTGTTTGAGCAATTAAAAAATATTAACTTAACGATCAAGCCACAATTTTAAAGGAATTATATGTTCAATCAGTTGAAAACAGTTTGTTTAATTTTAGTTATTGGCTTTACCAGTGTTGCAAATGCTGCGCTTGAAATAGTCATAACAGAAGGAGTTGATAGTGCACGCCCTATAGCCATCATCCCTTTTAAATATAAAGGTGTTGGGCCAATTCCACAAAAGCTCAGTGATGTTATTGCTGCCGATTTGATGCGCAGTGGTAAATTTAAACCAATTAGTGTTGACGAAATGCCACAGCTGCCAAGCAAAAATGCAGATATAGATTATGGTGCGTGGGTAAATAAGGGTGTTGAAGCAATTTTAGTTGGTGAAGTTGAACAGCAAACAGATGGCCGTTATTTGGTACGTTATGAGCTAGTTGATGTTATCCGCGGCCAAATCACCGGCGGTGAAACGCAAATGATGAGCAATGGTAAATTAGTTAAAAATCAAGATCATGTTCAAGAAGCACGCGAAAGTGTGATAAGCGAATCTGGGTTTAGACGCTACGCTCATCGTATTAGTGATGTTATTTATGAAAAACTTACCGGTGAGCGCGGTGCCTTTTTAACAAAAATTGCTTACGTCATTGTGCGTGATGACGAACCAAAACCTTATCAGCTTGTTGTTGCTGATTACGATGGGTTTAATGAACAAGTTTTATTACGCTCTCAAGAGCCGTTAATGTCTCCAGCATGGTCACCTGATGGTACTAAATTAGCTTATGTGACGTTTGAAAATCGTCAAAGCCAAATCTATATGCAAGATTTATACACTGGTAAGCGTGAAATCATTACCAGCCATCAAGGTATCAATGGTGCGCCACAGTTTTCACCTGACGGTAAAAAACTATTATTAGTACTGTCAAAAGACAGAAACGGTGCCACAGAAGTGTATATGTTAGATTTAGCTACACGTAAAGAAACACGCCTTACTCGCCACCGTAGTATAGATACTGAACCGTCTTGGCATCCGAATGGTCAAGATATCGTGTTTACCTCGGAAAGGGGTGGTAATGCTCAGATTTATAAGTTAAATTTACAAACAGGTAGGTCACAACGAATGACCTTTGATGGTGATATGAATCTAGCAGGTTCTATTACCCCTGATGGCAAAGAATTAGTGATGGTTAACCGTACTAACGGGCAGTACCATCTTGCTAAGAAAGAGCTGGCTACTGGAGCGTTTCAAGTATTAACTCGAACGCGTCTAGATGAATCACCGAGTATAGCACCTAATGGCTCGATGATTATTTATAGCACGCTACATAATAATAAGCAGGTACTAGCGCTGGTATCAATGGACGGTCGTTTTAAAGCACGTTTACCTGTGCTAAATGGACAAGTAAAGGCACCCGCGTGGTCGCCTTATTTACAGTAATATTTGCTGGTTTACTCAATATAGGAATCTACTCAATGCAACTTAATAAAATACTTAAAGGCCTGCTAATTGCTGTGCCTGTTATGACTCTAGCAGCTTGTAGCTCATCTTCAGATATCGACGAAGGTGCAGCAAATCAATCAAATCAAGCGACAGTTGAGCAAACAGCTAATAATGACACTGTTGAAGTGGCAACATTAACACCTGATCAAAAAGCACAAGAAGAACTCACTCAAAAATACGAAGCATTACGTGAAAAGCAAGTAATTTACTTTGATTTTGATAAAGCGACGATTCAAGGTCAGTACGGTGAATTACTTCGAGCTCATGCTGAGTTTTTAGTAAAGAATCCATCAGTTAAAGTACTAATTGAAGGTCATGCAGATGAGCGTGGTACACCTGAGTACAATATCGCATTGGGTGAGCATCGTGGTCAAGCAGTTGAAAAATACCTTCAAAGTTTAGGTGTTTCTGCAAGCCAAATGTCAGTAGTGAGCTACGGTGAAGAAAAGCCGATGGTTAAATCACGCACTGAATCTGCTTTCGCTAAAAACCGCCGTGCGGTACTAGTTTACTAAATTAGAGACATTATGAAGCCGAAAATTATTTTGGCAGCCATGATATTGAGCGGGAGCACCCAAGTTTGGGCTGCTCCCGCTCCTGTTTCAGAAGCTGCGAGTTCACAATCGAGTATAGAAAAACGCCTTGCTGCCCTTGAAAGTATGATGCAGTCGAGAAATTTATTACAAGTTGAGTTACAGCAACAGCTAAATATGCTGCAAGATGAAGTGAGTCAAGTTCGCGGGATCACCGAAGAACAGACCTATAAGCTTGAGAAAGTACTGCAACGCCAACGTGAGCTGTATCAAGAAATTGAAAATCGCGTGAGCCAAGCTTACTCGCAACCCAGTACAGAGCAATATGCAGAGCCTGTTGCATCGCAAGCTATTAGTTCGGATCTGTCTGAGAATGAGGCTTACGAGCGTGCAGTGGCATTAATTATGAAGGACAAGCGCTACGATCAGGCAATTCCAGAGTTTCAAACGTTTTTAACAACGTATCCAAATTCTGTTTATGCGTCCAACGCTCATTATTGGTTAGGGCAATTGCTGACAATTAAAAATGATGCAGTAAAAGCATCGGAACATTTTAAAGTTGTTGTAAATGAATTTCCAAATTCAAATAAGCGTCCAGATGCAATGTTAAAGCTCGGAACTTTATTGCAAGAGCAAGGTTTAGCCGATCAAGCATCAAAAACCTTTCAGGATCTGCTTAACCAATACCCAAGTACAACTGCTGCAAAATTGGCCACTGATCGCCTTTCAAAAATGTAGAATCAGCTTGATTAGACTGCTTTTTGTCATAAGCGGTCTAAAATTGGTCAGCTAGACATAAAAACTTAAAAAAAGAGACATTTTCTGTTGCACTCATTTTTTAAATAAGTATTATAAGCGCCCGCAGCAAACGAATGGTTCAACCACTCAAATTGCGGCAAAAAGAGCGGGTCATTAGCTCAGTTGGTAGAGCAGTGGACTTTTAATCCATTGGTCGATGGTTCAAGTCCATCATGACCCACCATTCATTAGTAAGTTATAGAATGGTCTTTTATCGGCGGATTTACGTATTAGTGTTTGGTTGCATTTAGTTGCAACAGCAGAGCGGGTCATTAGCTCAGTTGGTAGAGCAGTGGACTTTTAATCCATTGGTCGATGGTTCAAGTCCATCATGACCCACCATTCTTTATTCGTAGAATAGTAGAGTGGTTATAATCGGCGGATT